>LQAA01000060.1 GCA_001577715.1 Candidatus Adiutrix intracellularis
AAATTTTAACAAACTTTATATTTTAGAAAAAAATAGTAAACTACCAATTAAGATCAGTGACTTCCGCTATTTTTCGGTGGATATGGTGGGTGACCAGTAGGGTTGCTCTTGCTCAGGTTTGTAGTCGGGCATAAGCGGCTGCTGGCTATCGCCATTATTGGCCATAATGAACAACTGGCGACGGCTATTCCTGGTGCTGGAAAAAACGATCATACGGCCATCAGGGGAAAAACTAGGACGGTGGTTTATTCCTTGGCCGCTGGTGAGTTGGCGCAGGCCGGTGCCATCGGGCCGGATAATGCAGATATCCGTTTCCCGGGTGACGAAGGTAATGAATTCGCCAGTGGGCGACCAGGCTGGATCGGTGGCTTTGGCTCCGCTGGTTAGGGGAGTACCCGCCCCGCCGGAGGCTGGGGCTACGAAAATTGAAGTTGTCCCGCCCTGGTTGGAGACATAAGCCATTTTGCTACCGTCCGGGGAGAAGGTGGGGGAGATAGAGATACCGCCTGAGTTGATTAGGAGAGTTTTCTGGCGGCCGTTAAAAAGGTAAATATCCGTACTATTTGTGTTAGAAACGGAAGCGGCCACGCTCCCGTCCGGTCGGAAAGCTGGCGACAGATGGAGGTTGCCGCTGGAAATAACCTTGCCGTCGACTAAGAGTTCCCACTTTTTGTTATTCCGATGAACCCAGGCCGTTCGCCCGCCAGGGCCGAGCGTGGGTTGGGTACTGGGGCCGCCCTTATGAGCGGCGAGGAGGGTAGCGTTGTCGCCGCCGAGTTCAGTTATCATGATATCTTTGGAGCTGGGAGTGCCACTAGTGAAAATAATTTGTGAGCCGAACACTCCGGGGGTGCCAGTGATAGCTTCTAGCACGGCATTAGTGAACTGGTTAATCATTCGGCGACCCTCTTTGACGGCACCGGTGTAGCGTTTACCCAGCATCGCCCGGCCCAGACCTACATCGAAGAGGCGCATTTCCAGAGTTAATTTGGAACCCGAAATGTTCATCGTTCCTTTGATTAGGAAGTCAGCCCCTATTTTAGTCCAGGGAGTAAAGTTCGGTGTCGGGCTCCCGTCTAGACCAGTCCAGGTTGCGTCGCCCATTTCTAGGAAGGAACGCCGATCTAGGTTGTTAAAAAGGCCGGTCATTGTCAGATTGGTCGCTAGACGGTTAGGGAGGTAGGTGGAGTTTTCATCTACCCTACCTCCTGGCTTTTGGGGCAGTAGATCGGGGATAGCAATGTTGTACTTGCGTCCAACTCCTTGATTGATATCAATATAGACATTGGGGTTGCCGGTAAAATCAAGTCCGGTCTGGGCTGAAACCGGCTCGGTTATTTCTGTGATGAGAAGGGCTAGGACCAAAAACCCAGCGAGTCGCAATAAAGGCCGCATATTTTTTCTCCCTGTCTATTATTGAAAAAGACTTTTCTATTTTAAAACGCGGAAAAGCTCACTGAAAGATATCCCTCCTGGTCAAAATCGGGAGGTTAGATTTTATTTAAGAGGCAGTTAAAACATGGAACCCATGGTAAATTCCCATTGGCCAGAAGTAGTGTCTTCAGTATTTTTACCGACGGGCTTGCCGTATTCTATGCGTAGCGGTCCCATAGGTGAAAGATAGCGTAACCCGCCGCCGATGCTGGAACGCAGATTACTGAAACTGTAGTTTCTATCTTTTTCCCAGACGTTACCCATATCGTAAAAAGCTACGCCGTAAAGACCCTGCTCCCGCAAGAGGGGGAAAGCCAGTTCAACGTTGTAAACCATCATTTTTTCACCACCGATAGTTGCTCCAGTAGGCAAGTTATTTTCACGGGGTGATATGGAGTACCAGTTATAGCCACGCACACTGTTGATGCCGCCGATCATATATTTTTCATAAATTGGTAGACCCTTATCTCGATCTTCCACTAGATAGCCGACCTGGCCATGGCCCATTAGTGAGGCATTCTTGAAGAAGGGAGCTGGAATCCAGATTGCGGCTTCGGCCTCATACTTGGAAAAATCGGTTTGCCCGCCGAAAAGATGGCTACCTTTACCGTAGGTTAGACGGGCCACAGTACCGGAAGTCGGAAAGAAGAAGTGGTTCCTTGTGTCGCGTCGCAGACTTAGAATTAACTGGCTATCGGCGGTGTAGTCACTCATACTCTTAAGATAACTAGACGCGGTATCTGGCACGTTAGAAATATCAATTTTTTCCAGGGAATAGCGGGTGCTCAGATAGAAGTTACCCCAGACTGGGTAACCTAAGCGAGCGGCTGTGCCGTTAGATTTTTTGGTGTAGTAGTCGTATCTATTTTCATAGCGAAATAGATCGAAGCCGGCACTTAAAGGAATGTCGAAAACCCAGGGGTCGGTGAAGGAGAAATTGTAAAAAGTATTTTTGGAGCCGAGGTTAGCTTCAACAGCGGCTCGGCGGCCATAGCCGAAAAGGTTATCCTGAGTTAAGCGGACAACCCCAAAAATAGAATTGTAGTTACTATAGCCGCCACCAACCTGAAAGGAGCCGGTCGGGCGCTCTTTGACCTCTACACGTAGGTTCATCTTTTCATCGGTATCGGAGGGACCTGGAACTAGGTTGGCCTGTTCAAAATATGTGCTGCGCATGAGGTTGGCTTGGCTGGTCTGAATTTTGGACGAGGAAAACAGATCTCCTTCTACCACGGTCAGCTGGCGACGGATAACCTTATCACGGGTTTTGTTGTTACCAACTATGGTAATGCGGTCAAAATAGACTTTGTTGTTAGGTTGAATTTGGAAAACTACATCCAGAATATTACCCTCTCGTGGGGCTTCAATTTTTGGCTCAACAGTGTTGTGGGCGTAGCCCTTGTCGGAATAATAGGTTTGTAGGATTTTAATGTCTTGCTGTAGAATTTCCCGACTAAACCAGGGCTCGCTCCGTAGATTGGTTAGGTTGACCAGAGTTTTAGGATCGTCGTCTTCCAGAAGTTGGCCGACGACTGTGATTTTCCCTACTTTGTAGCGTTCACCCTCCACGATGGGAAAGGTGATGATGAGGCTGGAGTCGTCTTTTTCATTAGTTATGATAGGGTCGCCTACTTGAGCCTGTAAAAAGCCGTTATTGTGGTAATAGGCCTCTAGGCGCTGAGCGTCACCGGAGAGTTTTTCCTGGTTCAATTTGCCTGAACCGCTAAGCCAGGAAATGAGAAAATTGTAGCTGGAAGTTTCGATTTGGCCACTTAAAGTCCGGTTGGAAAAAAAACTGTTGCCGTCAAACTTTATATCCTTAATATAGATTTTACCACCCTCAGTGACTTCGTAGACCAGCGTTTCGTCCTGGCCTTCCTTTTCCATATGAGTTGAAATCTGAATGTTGGAATAGCCTTTGTCAGCATAAACGTGCTTGATGTTATCGACCGATTCGGCGACGGTCCGTTCGCTGGGGATATCGTTAGGTTTAATACCCGCCGCCTTCAGCAGGTCTTCGGTGTCAATTTTTTTGTTACCGCGGAAGACGATGTTGGTCACCTGGCCTCTTTCTTTAACGAGAAAATGGACGGCTTTGCCGCCCGGAAGGTCGGAAGTCTTGATCGCCACATCGTCAAAATAGCCTAGAGCATAAATGCGCTTGATGTCGCTGGTAGCTTTGGCTTCGTTGTAGGTTCCACCCGGCTGAATTCGAAGGGAATTTAGAATGGCTGGTGAAGTCATCATTGTGTTACCAATAATGTCCACGGAAATCACCGGCTCTCCGCCGCTGGTCAGGTGGTCGGTGGTAAGTTGAACCATTCTTTCAATTTGCTGGGGGAATTGTGTGCTATTTTCGACCGTCACGGTCTGTCGCCGGGAAGAGAGGCCCTTCGGGTATAGAGCCAGGAGCTGGCCGACCAAGTTGAAATGGTCGCCGTTTTTAGTGACTCTAGTTTGTAAGAGATAACTAGCGCCCATATTTTTAGCCTGAGCCTTGGCAGAGGTTTCGCTTAAAGTTAGAACACCATCATCCATGGGAAGAGGTTCCATATTCTGAGTGGTTAAGGCGGAAAGTAGAGCCTCTGACAGATTTTTACTGAGACGGCTGAGTTGCTCCAGTTGAGCTCCTTCGGCGGATAAAAAAACTGGCATCACCGCCACTTTGTTTCCGTCGTCATCCTGAGCCAGGGTCGGGGTCGCGCCAATAAAAATCAGGGCTAGAACTGGAAACATCAACCGGAAAAGTTTGGACATAAAAGAAACCCTCTTAGTTTTTTATAGAGATAACCGGGTTGGGTTTTTAGGGCTGTCTTCAAAGCCGGCCCTACTCTCTCCCTGTACAGAGTTCTCTTTCGATGGCTCACCCATAATTATAAGCTTTTATTATTTGTGTTTTGACCGCAAATTACAAGTAAAAAATAGGTACTGAATTAATATATTTATTTTATTTTATTTTTTTATCACCTCACCGGTTGGGGGAGCGGGAGGGTATCTAGAGTTCGGGCAGGGTCGCTTCCAATAATGTCGGTTTTAATGGGGCTTCAGGGTCGCGGTCTAGCTCGGGTATCGGCAAGATTCGCTTCTTGCAGTCACTTTTTTGAAATCGAGAGGTTGGATTTAGGTATTTTTTTAGGGGATCAAGCTGAACTATTCGGGTAATGTTGATGTAAACTTCGGTGAGCTGACCTTCTTTTTCGGAAGTCCGATCGAGAAAATAGTGAGCTGCGGGATAACTTGCCACTGATAGAGGGCTCGGGTGAAGTCCAAGTAGGCTTCGTTCAGTTTTGTGGAGTTCATTTTAGCTTTATCGCGCAGGAGATAATTCGTGGATCGTTTTTTCTGGCTAGCTACTGTTGTTAGATGATTTTGGCGTAGCCTTTGATAGCCGCTGTGTAAGCACCCTTATGATGGGTTAGGTAGATCTCTTCGACTAGGGTAATTGGGTATACTGTCGGGGGTAGTTCCAACCATACCTAGAGTGGATAAATCGGGCTCGATGGCTGGCCTAGCTAGTTTAAAAAATGTGCTATTCACAAAGTTATTTTCTTAAATAATTAGAAGATTAAAGAACATAAAACCATATAAAATGGTACGGTTACCAGCGCCAGAAGGGTATTTAAAGCTACGGCCACCGAGGTGAATTTTGTGTCGGCTTGATAATATTCGGATAAAAGTACCGCCGTAATTATTGTTGGTAGGGAGGATTGGATGACGAAAACCTTGGCCATTAGCGGTGGTAGTTTTATTATTAACATCATGATAATTATGATTAGGGGACTTATTATGAAGCGGCCAGCCAGGAGCAGCCAGATATCTTGATCAGGGACCAGATCCTTCCAGCTGACCGAAGATAGGGTCAGACCGATAAAGATGACAGCCATAGGCGTAGTCATGTTTCCGATATGACCGGCTGCGTTTAGGATGAAAGCGGGGGGGGTTAGGTCGGACATAACGCTCAGGAGCCCCAGAAAAAAACCAATCAGGGGTGGTGAAAAAATGTTTTTTAAAGTTGTGCGGCTCCACAGAGAGGTTGTTGGTCCGTTGCTGCAGCGGCTAAATTGGTAGTTACCCACGGTCCAAAAAAAGGTGGTGTTGGCGAAAAAATAAAGTAGCACATAGGGTAGAGCCTCTTCGCCGAAGAGGGCGATATTGACTGGCAGGCCGATAAAAATAGTGTTGCTGGTAGCGAAGGTGGTGGCGAAGATGCCTGCCCGGGCTCGGGGCATCCGGGTCACTTTAGCCAGGCCACAGCCGATGGCGAAACAGAGTAAAATTGAAATAGTTGGCACCGCCACACCTTGAAATAAGTGTTTCAAGTTTTGGTGGTTAAAGGTAGTGACTATGTTTTTATATAAATAGGCTGGCAGGACTACCGTCAGTACCAGGCGGGGCCACAGAGCTTTAAGTTCTGGGGTAAACCAGCCTCGTTTATCCAGAACATAGCCGACCAGCCCGATGAGAAAAAGACTTAGTACACATTCTACCGCTTGTTTAATTTCGTTATCCATAATTATTTATTATAGCACAGTTTTTTAAATTGTATTTTGGTTGCCGCTCTTTACTATTAACTATATGTTTTATATGATTAATATTAACCAGTCAAAATCCGGTTCAGTAATCAGTTGTTATAGTAAAAGAATGGTGGTCTGTAGGTATCTTAAAGAATATGTAGTTTTAACTATACTGCTGGCCACCGAGGATAGTATTTACAAAACTCTATATCTCGTATCTGTAGGTGAAATTTATCCTGCGTGATATTTTATCGGTAATTCCGTAGCTTCTTACCCTGCGCGTTGAATTAAGAAATGTCGAATTTTTCATACCGGAATTTCGTAGAAACGGGAATGCTTTGACGTAAACTACGAGGTTGACGGGGCGGAATTGATAGAGGTTTGAATGCAGCTTAAGGTGATGCGTGGCGACGATGTCGGAAACGCACACATCAGTTGGAAGAGCTACTCTATTTTCAGTCTTTTCGACTCGTATTTTTTAATAAGACAGCAGGGGAGTAAGCAACGGTAGACTATTTTATAGTTGTAAGATAATATCTTGCGATTATATAATCTTTTCTAGACGTGAGGATTTTGTAGACCTATTTATCTTCTGAAACGCGGAAGGTAAAGAACTTTTGGATACTGGTAGCATTATTTCATTGAAATTTCAAAGTTCGAAAAAAGTATTAAAGAAATTGTAGTAGAGGCAAAGGACTTTTTATGGATAATGTAAAGTATTTTCTTCGTGTTCGAAACCAAGAGATTACAGCGCGAATAACTGGGATAGCCATTGCGGCCTTCTGCATACTGGCTGGTATTGAAGAGATCTTTTATAAAAATGTGTAGTTTTTTGTAATCTGGGTTTGGTTTTAAGATTGTATTTCAGAAGTTGGGCCAGGGTGGTCATTTCGGCTATTTTCAAAATTGTCCATTTTCACTAGTGTTTCACTTAGAACGGTATGAAGTTTGGATTCTCGGGGATGTTTGTCGGTTAGCTCTCGGTAGAGAGCCAGGGCTTTATCTTGGTATTTGATTTTTCGATAGAAGCCAGCTAAGCAATATAGTACACCCTGATTATTTGAGTCCAGGATTATTATTTTTAGAAAAAATTAAGGGCTTCGTTCAATAAGCCTCTGTTTCTGATAAAGATTAAAAAGCCGCCAGCGAAGGCTGATGTTAGTCGAGGTTAGGTTGGTGGTTTCGTGTAGGAGTTTCAGGTCGGCGTTGGGGCTTTCATTTTTTAGGCAGATTTCGTTCATAATTACTTTGGCGATGGCAATCTAAGAGTTTTCTTTCAGGCGCTTCATGAGCCAGCCTCAGTGGATGAGGCGTTTGCCTTTGGTGAAATTGTCGAGCCTGATTTCAGCTTCGTTTTTAAAAAGATAATATTTACATTCATTGGGGTGCTGGGCTAGGTCAGTTGCATAGAACTGGTATATTTTTTATTGGTCTTTAGGTCCGTATAAATATGGCCTATGGTTTTTATAAATTTAGAATTATGGGGAGAGTAAAAAATAGGTGATGAGTATCGGTTCGATCATAGAGACAGTTATTTTGGCCTGGTTGCGATCTAGAAAAGCTTAGGTTAGGACGGTGGTGGCTTTCAAATTATTGTAGTTATGGAGAAAGCGCTTCAGATTTGCGGCTATAATGAATTAGCGATTAGCCTTTTCTATGAGCCCATGCGGAATAGGCTCGACTCAAGTTGTTGTAGGTGGCCATTAACAGGGGCGTCAGGATCAGGATATCGCGGTACCAGCCAGTGTTTTTCATTAGATATCCGTGTATGGAGATAGGGTTGGCTCGTTTCAGTATATTGGAGGGATTACACTGCGTGTTCAGGGCAAAGATAACTGGTTGAAGAGATCCTCCGGGGCGAGATAGAGCGGAATTTTTTTTCAGAGTCATGATGTAGTACTCTTCAAAAAATTGAAGATAACCATTATGCGTTAGCTATTTTTATTGTCTGTTTTTAGTTTTTAGGTGACTTTGACGGGAGTGCGTTGGGCTTTGGCTTAGGAAGAGGCCGTCGCCGTCGTTCTTGGTCATGGTGGCATCGGAAAAATCGTCTGCTAGTGAGTCGTCTCGGGCCGGTTCGAACCTAATTTCCGGTGTGGAATTAAGGACGGCGGTTTGGAGTGTTTAGATTTAAATCGCCTTTGGCGGAAGTGACGGCTTCCAGATAGGTTTTGGCCCCGGCCGTTGGATCTAGAGTCGCTCCACCAGTGCCTGGTTGAAGCGTTTCGTTGGAAAAATGAGTATTTAAGTTACCGACAGCTACGATCTACCTCTGATTTTTATTTTGACTCGACTTAAAGAGTCTATTTAAAAAAATCCAGCAATAAATGCGCTAAAAAATAGGGTGGATTATAGGTTTATTTAATAATTGGCATGAGCCCGCTTTTAAGTTATAATTAAGTTAGGAGTTTAGCTAACTACCTAAGGTTGATTTTCATTTGGAAATATAGCTTGATTTGGCGGCGGGCGTAAATTCCTAGCTTTCTTCCGGTTAGGGATAAACTATAATAAAGAAGTGATCTGGGATGTTTCATAAAATTGCCATAGCTAATCGCGGAGCGGTGGCTGCCCGCTTGGTGCGAACCTTACGTTTACTAAACATTAAAAGTCTAGTTCTCTATTCCGAGGCGGATCGGGATCTTCCCTACCTGGTTGAGGCCGATGAAAAATGTTTGATTGGACCGCCGCCGGCCCTTCAAAGTTATTTGAATCAGGAGACTATTTTGGAAGCGGCTCGGACGTACGGGGCCGATGCTGTCCACCCTGGTTACGGCTTTTTGTCAGAAAACTTTGGTTTCGCCGAAAAAGTTCTGGCCTCTGGCATGGCTTTTGTTGGCCCCTCTCCCAAGTGGTTGAAGCTCTTGGGCGATAAGACTGCTGCTAGAGAACTCATGGCGGCGGAAGGTCTACCGGTAAGCCCCTCTACCGGCCTTTTAAAAGGTAGTGCCTGCGAGCGGGCGACCCAGGCTGCAAGTCTGGGCTTCCCCCTGTTGATTAAACCCGCTGCTGGCGGCGGTGGTATTGGTATGATTCCGGTTTTTGAAAAGGCTGGGTTAGTTGGGGCCATTGAATCGGCTGAAAAGTTAGCCGTTCGCAGTTTTGGTGATTCTGGTCTTTACGCTGAGCGTCTGTGGTTGAATCCCCGGCATATTGAGTTTCAGGTTTTGGCCGACTGTAAAGGGCGAGCTGTTCATTTGTTCGAGCGCGACTGTTCCACCCAGCGTCGCCGTCAGAAGGTGGTGGAGGAAGCTGGCGCTCCAGATTTACCAGCGGCTGATCTCGAAATCATGGCTGAGCGGGCCGCTCGGGTGCTGTCCAGGTTAGGTTATGATCATTTGGCTACTTTAGAAACTCTCTATACCCCTGAAACCGGCTTTGTTTTTTTAGAAGTAAACCCGCGGCTTCAAGTCGAACACGGGGTGACGGAAGAAGTAACCGGGCTGGATTTAGCGGCCGCTCAGATCCGTCTGGCCACCGGGCTGGATCTAGACGAGGCCGCTCCTGGTCGACCTAAAGCCCTGGCGGGTCACGCTGTCGAAGCTCGCATCTACGCCGAAGATCCGGTTAAGTTTTTCCCTTCACCAGGGCCGCTTAAGGTTTTCCGTCCGCCTTCTGGACCGGGTGTTAGGGTGGAGACTGGTTTTGCCGAAGGGTCGGTAGTCACCCATTTTTATGACCCCCTCATTGCTCTAGTTATAGTTAGGGCTGAAACCAGGCTTAAGGCTCTAGATTTGATGGCCGAGGCTCTGGCTGAATTCGCGGTGGAGGGGATTAAGACCAACATTCCCTTTATCCGAGGGCTAATGAAATACGGGCCTTTCAGAGAGGGACGGGTTCATATAGGGTTGGCCGGCGAATATCTGGCCTCGCTTGAAAGGGCATGACGGTCGCCTTTGCCGTTTTCTCGGCCGGTCGGGTGGATCTCCACAGTCATTCTACAGCTTCCGACGGAGCTTTGAGTCCGGGTCAGTTAGTTCGGACTGCGGCTGTGCTTGGGTTGACTGGGTTAGCTCTCACCGACCATGATACGGTGGATGGTCTGGCCGAATTTCTGGCGGCGGGTCGAGGTACCTCTCTAAAGCTAGTTGGCGGAGTAGAAATAAGCTTAGATCATTCTGGGACCTTTCATTTGCTAGGTTTGAATGTGGCTGGAGATATCGGCCTGCCTGCCGCTCTGAGTCGTCTCAAAACCTTTAGGGTGGAGCGTAATATAAGAATGCTCGATCGGATTGGACGCTTAGGTTACCATATTTCCTGGGAAATTCTGTTGGAAGCCGCTCGAGGCGGACAACTAGGGCGTCCTCATTTTGCTGATATTTTGGTGGCCCGGGGATTTTTTAAAAATCGCGATGAAGTTTTTGAAAAACTTCTGGGCAAAGGATGCCCTGGTTATGTGGATAAGATCCACTTATCGCCTGAAGAAGGTCTAAGTATGATTAGAGCCGCCGGCTGGGCTCCGGTATTGGCCCATCCCGTTAGTTTGGGGTTAGCTACTAGCGATTGGTTAACTTGGCTTGGTCGTCTGACTGACGGTGGTCTCTTAGGGCTGGAGGTCTATCATCCTAGTCATAGTCAAGAGCAATCGGATTTTCTAGGTGGCCTGGCCCGCCGTTTTGGTTTGGTACCTACCGCGGGCAGTGACTTTCACAGTGAAGCGAAATCGGCTTCTCTCCTGGGATGGACACTTAGGAATAGCCCTTTCGGTTGGGAAATGGTAGAGGAACTACGGAATAAGCTTAATTCAAAGAGGTAAAGATTTATGGATATTTTAGGGCTGCATTTAAGTCCCCGGAAAGGGGGTAACTCAGAGGATGCTCTGGCTGAATTTATCCGGGGTGCCCGTAAGTCCGGGGCGGAGACGGAGATTTTTTCCATCGCCGATCACCATATCGAGCCTTGCCGGGCTTGCGCAGCTTGTGAAACCACAGGAATTTGTGTTATTTCCGGAGATGACATGGGGGCGCTCTACTCATTATTGACTTCTATTCCGCTAATCGTTGTCTCGACCTCTTTGTTTTTTTACGATATCCCGGCTCAGGGCAAGGCCTTGATTGACCGTACCCAGGCCTTGTGGTACCGTCGTTATTCCCTGAAGCAATTTAGCACTTTGAGGCCTAGCGGCCGGGGCTTTCTCCTGGCTCTGGGGGCTACACGGGGTCAGGATTTATTTCTGCCGGTGAATTTATGTGTCAAGTATTTTTTTGATTCCATCGGCCTACCTAAAACTTTCGATAGTCTTTTCTTTCGTCAACTTGAGGCTAAAGGGGATTTGAAAATTCGTTCGGACTATATGGAACAAATTTATGAAGCGGGGTTAGCTTTCGGTCGTTGGCGGCCACAAGTTGGAATAGCAGCGCAATGAACCAGACCTTGTTTAATTCCAAGCTGCCTAAAATAGTCACTATAGATGGTCCGGCTGGGGCCGGTAAATCAACTTTAGCCCGGGAATTAGCAGCCCGGTTAGCCTGGAATTACTTAGATACCGGGGCCATTTACCGGGCTATGGCTTTTACCGCTTTTCGTCGGGGGTGTGACCCCCGGGAACGGGAGGCGGCCGAAGAATTAGTCCGCTCTATCGACCTGAGTGCCATTCCCAAACCTGAAGGATTGGCTGTTTTAGTAGACGGAGAAGACGTTACGGCATTTTTGCGCAGCCCTGAAGTCTCACGCGCTGCTTCGATTATCTCAGCTTGGCCGGGGGTGCGTGCTGCTCTTCTGGGGCTT
>LQAA01000061.1 GCA_001577715.1 Candidatus Adiutrix intracellularis
CAGCCCTGATTGGGGCGGCTGTCAGGCGGGAACCGGCTAGACCACCTCCCAGGCCGCAGATAAAAGCGGCTGCCCACCAGGTAAAATTAATTTGGGTCATAAAGGCCTCCTTCAGGTAATAGTGCTGGAATGGAAAGTAGTAGGAAATATCCCTGATTTTAGTATTATAGCAAAAGTTTCTCTTAGCGGTAGTTTTCTGCGGCGAAGGCTTGCAGTTTAGTTTTTTGGACTAGTTTCTAGGTTATCGAAGGTCGGCGTTAATAGATATTGAAAACAAGGAATAAGTCTTAAAATTTTTTCGGTTAGCTCTTCGTTTGCTATGGTTTTTGAAGGTTCAGCTCGGTATTGAGCTTGCTGGTAATAATCCTGGCAAAAGACCTCGAAGGCGACCTATCCACTTGGGTAGGTCTGAGCCTGTTCTGTTTGGCCCTTATTTTGTATTACCTGAGCCTAGAATACGACCTTTTTTTAGTGGCGTCTTACAGTTAAAACCTGGTGGAGTTTGGACTCGGAGGAATAAGTAACTCTGGCTGATGTAACCGAAATCTGGTCTTATACCAGATTAGCTGGGCGGCTGACCGACTACATTCACCTGGAAAATTTTGAGTCGGATCCCAGATGAAGCTTAATTATGCCTGTTGGGTCGGTCGATTAAATGGCTCGGAACTAATTGGCTAGATCAAGATTTTGGTCCGGAAGGCTAAGACAGCTAAGATTGGTTATGCTTAACGCTAATTACTATTTAGTATGCCATATTGAGAGTGGGCCGCAAGGCCACGGTTGATGATTTGAAACGGGTTTACTATACCTTAGCCGTCGAATGGTACCCGAATGTAACTTTTCGGTTCTAGCTTAGCTGAAGAGCGCTTCAAGGTTATCTCCGAAGTTTACGCCGTATTGTAGAACCCGGTGAAGTGTTGCCACTATGATCGTCTAGGGCCGGTAAAATTTAAAAATGGATATAACTATAAAAATATTTTAAGGTTTTGATTCGGGTAACTTATTCAGTTTTTTAGTTTGGCCAATACTCGGAATATTTTGAGCGAGATCATCATTGATAATAGCTAGGTTCTTATGACCGCCGGGCGGGATAACGATTATTCAAACTACGTGAATAGTTTATTTGCTGGTTTCGACTAAAAAATATTCTTTGTGATTGGCGCTCTCAGGACAGCGTTATTCTTTTTCTAGTCTCACTTAAGGAAAACGCTTTGGGGGTGGAGAAGTACGCGCCTATAGGGCGACCGGGTGGGGGGGATAGTTAAAGTTTCGGTGTAAGTGCCCAATCGGGGCTGGTAGCGGTTAAAAACTTGTCTTGCGAGGCCATGGGGTCAATTCTTCAGTCCAGCTAGATTCCGGGTGACTTGATAGTTACCCTTATTATTGTGTTAGATTGTAAGTTTAGCTACTGGTGACTTTGACTTGTTTACTTGCTTAGAATTGGAGGGCGGGGATCTTAAAGTCGGCAGCTATCCTTTAGTTGAGATTCTCATTAGGTTAGAATTACGCTTAACTATGTCCTTCCAACATAGCTTTAGGGGCAAATTTTAAAATTTCG
>LQAA01000062.1 GCA_001577715.1 Candidatus Adiutrix intracellularis
AAATTTCGGTTCACGGTTTGTACCGACCTGACGTCGGTAGGGGAAACCTGTTGTTCGAAGTAACTTAGAAATAGTAATTTGAATTTAGAATTAGATTTCAGGGGCATTGTCGGGTTAGGCGATAGGGAACTGGGTTTTTAAGGACGGCTTGGTAAGAATTAATGATGCTGGAGGACAGATCTGATTTAGCTGTTAGTTTTTGGATGAGTTTTAGTATTTGACCGGCTTCTTGGTCGTTGCCTAAGGCGACTTGTAAGAAAAAGGAGCGGTCGAGAAAGCTAGCGGCCTCCGGGTTCCGTTCCGGTCCCAATTCGGCTAGTAAGCGGCCCAGAGCCTCAGTGTCTTGAGCCAGGCCGGGGGTATATTCCAGTTGGCGATCTAGTTCTAGGGCCTCGCGAAAGTGCTGTTCAGCTATAGTGAGATCGCCCCGGATCTGGGCTGCTTGGCCGGCTAGATTTAGAACATCGGCCAAAATTAGTTTATCTGGGGTCAGTGGAAAGGTGGAAGCGGCGTTCGGGGCTAGGCTGGGTGAGGAAGATCGGTTAAGGGTAATTGTCGCGATGGTGGCTAGAGTTAGATCGGCTAGAGCCAGAAATTCTTCCGTCCGACCTTTAGTTAGGTAAAGCCGGGCTAGGTTAACCTGGTAGGGTATGGGGGAATGGGTTAGTCCTACAGTTGACCGGATCGCTTCCAACCAGAATTTTTCAGCGTCCTGGGGTTGGTTCAGAGCCTGGGCCAGGGTACCGAGGTTGCCAAGAATTTTATCTATTTCCGGGGCGCCGGGTTGAGCTCTAGCCAGATGTAGGGCCCGTTCCAGATGGTTTGCAGCCCGGTTAGTTTCACCTTGGGCTAGGGCGGCTGCCCCTTGGCTGTTCTGAGCCCGAATAATTAAAAGTACATTGTCATTCAGGCGGGCAGAGTTTTCACCGTCCAGATAGAAACGCTCAGCTTCCTGGTAGCAGCCCCGGCTATACCAATAATTGCCTCGGTTTAGTGAGTCTTTAGTTTGGGCTAGGTTAGGCGGATCTGGGGGGGGTAAAGGGCCGCCGCAGCCGGTAAGCGCTAGTAATAACCCTGCCGAGACAATTTTACATATATATTTCAGACTGTTCATTAAAATAGTTTTAACGCTGCCGGGCTGGGACGGTCTGGGTCTCTGGGGTTGGATTCTGGGGCAGGTTGCCGCGAATGAGAAAATTGCGCTTAATCGATTCCAGTACTTGGCTCGCGTTTCGTAACTCTTCGCTGGCTCCTCGGGCTATTTCGGGGGCGATTCGGGTGGCTTGCTCTATTTGACTGGTGATGATTCCAACTCGATTGATGAGAGGAGGAATGGAACGGCCGAGTGCGTTGCTTAGATTTTCGAGGTTGCCGGTCAGAGATTTGATGTCGTCTAAAGTCAGTTTAAGCTTGTCGTAGGCGTCGTTAGAGTAAAGTAGGCGGCCAAAAGTACCCTGACCACCGGCCATGGCTCCAGTCATGCGGTGAACATCGGCTAGGGTATCCAGAAAGGGGCCGGCTGGATCCTGCAACTGGTAGGTGAGGTTGGCTACATTGGTCATGGTGTTTTCGACCTGAACCAACATGGTGTCTAGATGGAGGTCTTCAATATATTCGGAAAGGCTTTTACGCTCTACGGCTGGAATCTGTCCGCCTTTGGGGATGGGACTAGTTTTAGCGCTGCCGGGGATAATATCTATGAATTCGCTGCCGATGAAGGTTGGGCTGTTGACAGAGGCCACACTGTCGGTTTTGATGCGGCCTGCGAAATCTGTCTTGATGGAAAGATGAACTTTAACTTTATTGTTTTCGGTTAGTTCCATACTGGTCACAAGGCCAATGTCTGTGCGCAAAAATTTAACTTTAACCCCGGGTTCCAGGCCGTAGCCGTTGTTGTAGATGACATAATACCGGCTGTATGAATGAAACCAATCGTGGCCACCACCTATGAGCAGCGCAACCGCGAAGATGAATAAAAAACCGGCCAGCAAAAATAGTCCGGTCAACTGTTCATGCTTGGTATAAGGGACATGCATTTAGGCCTCCACAAAATATACCTTTTTTAGTTTACACTTTTTTATTTTCTCGCTCAAGTGGAAAAATTTAGCTTAGTAGTTTTTATTTTGGAATTGGTGTTTAGCAACCCCCAGCTGAGTTTAGATAAAATAGTAAAATATTATGTTGTTACGTTATAAGAGTAGTTTTTATGTAACCGATCAAGGGTAGTTTTTTGTAAATGAAGAGTTACCAATCGTAGCAAGGAGACATAAGGAGGCTATCCGGATGGATGAGAATAGTTTAACACATACGAGATGGAAATATAAGCAGCATATATATTTGCGCCGAAGTATCGTAGGTAAGTGATTTATAGTGAAGCTTAGGGTTAATGTGGGAAAATATTATATTAATTGTTTAAAGAGTAAAGCTTACTGATGATATTTGATAGGTATGCCAATATGGAGTACAAATATAGTAATAGATACTTCTGGTATCATGGATATTATATGGATACGATAGGTAAGAATGCGAAGAATATAGTGAAATATATTAAGGATTAATTATGAGAAGATTTAACAACTGCCTAACTGACGGTGAAGGATTATATTAATTCGTTTATGGGTGAGTCGATAAACAAATGTAAAAGAAGTAAATAAAGACAAAAAGAAATTAGTTCTTTCAGGGGTAGCTTGTGAATAGGACCCACTCGGTAACCCATTTAACACACCCTCCAATTCCTTATAAAGATAGGCAGACTACCCGTTTAACGGGCAATCTTGATTAGATTCTATTAGATTATGGATTGGTGGAGATGAGGGGTCTCGAACCCCTGGCCTCGGCATTGCGAACGCCGCGCTCTCCCAACTGAGCTACATCCCCGGTGAATACTAACGGAACGTCGGCGGATATTAAGGCCGATATAAGGAGTCTATTTTTTTAACTTGGTACATTTAGTAGTTATTCTCTTCGTTTTAAGCTTAGTTGTCAATCTATTTTCCTAGCCTTATTTTTTTAAGGTCGCATCTGGTTCAGGCCTAAAGCTTTCAGATGTTTAAATATAGAGCTAGGACACAGGTGGTAGTAGATAGTTAGAAAAAGTTTCAGTAAAAAAGGTTCCCACTAGACAGATTTATCTGAAACTCTTTAGCTATTACTAGCTTGATTCAGATTTCCAGAGGTTAGAACTTAAGATGGATGACTAGAAGCTCTCAATAATTCAGAAGGCTGAAGCTGAACGAAAGCAACATCTTTTTTATTAGGCTTTGTAAAGATAAATCTTTTTAATATAAGTATAAATTACTTTGATTGGTGGCGGCGATCGAGTTCGCGTAGAAAAACTAGCTTTTCGGCAATTTTAGTTTCTAGACCTCGTCTAACCGGTTGATACCACAAAGGTTCGTCTAGGCCTTCCGGGAAATAATTTTCTCCGGCGGCGTAGGCGTTGGGTTCATCATGAGCGTAACGATAGGAATGGCCGTAGCCAAGTTCTTTCATGAGCTGGGTAGGGGCGTTACGGAGGTGGATAGGTACCTCACGGGAATGGTCATTTTTGACAAAGGTGGCGGCCCGTCCATAGGCCAGATAGCCGGCGTTGCTTTTTGGGGCCACCGCCAGATAGATTAGTGCTTGGGCTAGAGCCAGTTCCCCTTCTGGCGAACCTAGACGTTCATAGGTTTTGGCGGCGCAAAGGGCTAGGTCCGCGGCCCGAGGGTCAGCTAGGCCTACATCTTCCCAGGCCATGCGTATAATGCGACGTGCCAGATATCGGGGATCAGCTCCGCCATCGATCATACGGCTGAACCAATAAAGGGCGGCATCGGGATGGGAGCCTCGTACCGATTTGTGGAGAGCCGAAATCTGGTCGTAAAAAATATCTCCGCTTTTATCGAAGCGTCGTAGATTTAAAGTCAGGGCATTTTTGAGAAAAGCGCCGGTCACTTCGGTTACCCCGGAAATCCGGGCGGCCGTTCGAGCTTGTTCCAGAAAATTCAACAGGCGCCGAGCATCGCCGTCGGCGTAACTCACCAGAAATTCCACTGCCGCTGTTTCGAAGATCAGTTTACCTAAGTGGCCTGAATCGGCGGCCCTGTCAAAAAGTCGCTTTAATTCGCCTTCAGCTAGAGCCTGGAGAACAAAAATTTGGACCCGGGATAGCAGGGCTGAGTTGATTTCAAAAGATGGATTTTCGGTAGTGGCTCCGATTAGGGTCACCAGACCAGATTCAGCATAGGGTAAAAGCCCGTCTTGCTGGGCCTTATTGAAGCGGTGAATTTCATCAATAAAAAGGATGGTGCGTTTACCCCAGGCTAAATTTAGCTCTGCTGTCTCCATGGCTGCGCGAATGTCCCTGACTCCGGAAAAGACGGCTGAAAGAGAGATAAATTCCCGGCCGAAGGCCTGGGCGGTGAGGCGGGCTAGGGTAGTCTTACCCACCCCAGGTGGCCCCCATAAAATCATCGACGGTAATTCACCTGATTCGAAGGCTAGGCGTAGAGGTTTACCCAACCCCAGAAGGTGAGTCTGGCCTACTACTTCTTCCAGGTTCTGTGGCCTTAGAATTTCAGCTAGAGGCGCTTCAGGTTTAACTTCAAACAGGTCCAAGTTTCATCCTTTTATCTTTTTAGTTAAGTAGTTGGTGATCCGTAATATTTAGCCTGTAAGCGTTCCATGGTCCGGGTTAGTTCGTCTTGAGCGCGGCGGATAACAGCTATCTCCGGAGGGGAGGGTTTGGCGAACTCGGGGATAGAGGTATTTCGGGGATCTTCCGGTCGTATCAGCTGGGACATACCGACGGCCATTTTGGTAGTGACGTAGGCAAAGCGGTTTTCTGTCCAACTATTGATAGACTTTATCGTTTCGTTAAGTTTTTCGGGTTCAAAACGTAGGCGATAGATGGACTCGGCATTTTCTATATAAATGCGCACATCCTCGTCGGCTAGGGGTTGTTCTTTAACCATAATTTGGGCCAGGCGCTCGTAAACTAGATCTTGTTCATCCTGAGCAGCGGCTGGTACCAACAGCCCGGACAGTCCTGCGGTCAGAAATAAAATAAAGATGAAGGTTTTCATAGGAGTAAGGTCTTTCTAATTTTCAGGGTTACTTTCATATTGGCGTTTATTTTAGTCTCTTTTCCGGCTTTCGTTAGATAGGTCCGGATATGGTTGATTAGTTGTACTTCGGTCGTTAAAGAGTTGAGACAGGGTGACACTCGATTATACATTAGATTGCTTAAGCTGATTGATAAATCCGACAGCTATGGTTTGAGCCAGGGACTTTTTAATGGAAATATAGGTGGTCAATTGTTTAGTTAGCTTCACTTCTCTTAAAAGGGTGAGGTATCCCAGATAATTTATCATATTGTCTATTAGTCTTAGGGTTAAATAGATATAGATGCTTATATGGATCTGAATTAAGGGGCCTTCGCTAGAAAGGGTAATGTAGATTTGGGTTAGCATCGCCTCTACCACTAAAAACAGGGTTAACGTTGTTATCAAGGTTGTCGGCCTTTTAATTTTATTGGGTTATATTCGGCGGCTGTTTAAGTTTTCCCATAGTCTTCAGGGCTTCGTTGGAGGCTTGGTGCAATTTTTCACGGTTCTGGGCGACCACGGCCTTTTCCGATTCGGTGGGGTGCAGAACTGGCGGCAGGGCGTTTAACCCCAGTTCTTCGGGCGAGGTGCCGTCAATCAAAACTAGAGTCAGAGGTACCTTAGCCATTATGTAAGAAAAACGCGTCTGGCTCAGGTCGTGGGCGGTGGCTATCCGACTCAGAGAAGAAGGGTCGGCCATAATTGTAGGTAGTTCCGGCAAAATTTTGAGATAGATATCCACATCAACCTGGCTCAAAGGAGGCTCCAGGGCTAGGGCGGTAGCAATTTCTTGGGGTAGTTCGGTCTTTGGACCTGGTTGTATATTTTGATTCTGTTGGACGCTTTGGGTTGATGGACTGTTTGATTTTTTTGCGCCGTCTTCCGCTTGTGCAAAAACTAAAATGGCTGGCTCGGTTAGGGTTAGGACCAGAAGTAGGACTGGCAGTATTTTTTTTAACATGAAATTCTCCTGATATTACTATTTTTCTGATGCAACGGGGTGGAGCCGAATAATAAAAATGATCAAGACTCTAAATAGGCGGTTCTTGAAAAATATTTTGAAATGGCTATTAGTTTAAGCGTTGCGAGTTCTATTAGCATAAAACGTGGGTAAAAGTTTCAAAGTTACTAGATGCAAATAGAGCTTTGCTTGCCGCTTTTATTTCATGAATTTAAAAGCGGCGATAGCTATGAGGGTGTTGATCTTATTTTCCAGGATTCCTTTCAGGTGAATTCGAAATATTTAAAAATTTAATTTAAGATGTCTGACAACTGGTTCTATTGTACTATGTCGGTTCTTATGTTTTATTATTTTTTTATGGCCGATAATTTTTTAATTTTTGGCTATGCAGAGTGCTTTCGGCTTATGTAAGCTATAAAATTTATTTTTACCTTTTTGCTGTTGGGATAAAACATATTCGAAAAAGTTTAATTATTCTTAATAAATTTCTAAATCAACCGCTAATTTTTTTCGTTTAATTCCATGAAACAAGGTCAGAATAATAGTCTTAAGATGGCTTTTAGCTTTCTTTACTTCTCTGCTTTTTTTGGGGTTCTTGCAGAAATTAATCGTGCTGATAATTTTCTTTATCTCTTTTTTATGACTACGGTGTAAAAAAGGTTTCTAGATGATACTCTTTTTAAGAGGTGAGTTATAACTTTTATTTGTAATTTAGAATCAATTATAAAGGTAATATTTTTTTTGAACGATAGTGTCAAAGAGGACCTCTTTCTCAAGCATTTTTTCTTCATGCAATGAAATAGAAGCCTTGAAAGTAAGAATTGTGTACTCACTCTTGAACAATTTGATCATCGCTCAAATCTTTAAGTTATTTTATGATTAATAACCCGCATATTAAATGAATATTTTTGGCTGGTTTTTCTTAATTTGAATAGCACTCTTGAAGTTTTTACTCTAAGAGACTTTATGATATTTTTCATCTAGTTGCAAGTAAGCATCTCGAGAATTAATCTTTTCTAGTAAATTCTTCTTGAATAAAATGCCTTATCCTGATTGTTGTGATGGTGTCCTCATACACCCTTCGGAGAAGAGAGCATTTCGACTAATTAAAAAATAAAGGATTAATATATTTTTAAGGGTTGATTATATAAGTTTAGCGAATATCATTGTTGGTGGCTGAATCGCTAAGGGTGATGGGACTAGTGACTGGCTTGGTGGTCCGGCCAGTTATTTTTAAAGTTAAGTTGACATTCTGCTCAATCAGAAGAAACGTAACTTCCTGTTCGCAATTTATTTTTAGATTATATCAAAGATATTGCGAATTATCAATAAAAGATAATAAACGCGTAGATACCGCCTCTGGCTAGGTTGCTGAGCGGTGGATCGCTAGGGCAGCTCATTTTAAAGCGATATTTTACTGAAACAGCTATTTTTTATTTTATATGTTTTAAAGATAGGGCTGATAACGTTATCTTTCGCGTTAAAACGAATCCATCCTAAAACGGTTTTAATGGCTTCAATACGTAAAGGAATAGGTGCTTCTGTCTTTAGAATATCGGGCCTTATAATCGGGCATAGCGACTTTAGCTCGGGGATTCTGGCTGTAGTCGATCTTGCCGGTACAGAAAAAGGCTTCAGCAACGTTGCTGGCCAGGTTAAGGAAGCGTTCGTTATACAGTCTACCGGCGTCGGATAATGAGGGTGTTAGTATTGTTACTGTTTATTTGGATAGCTAATTTAGAAGCATCGTTGCAATAGCCGTTCTACAGAAGGATTTTCGTATCGCTGTCTTTGAGTTTAAAGATTTACGGCATTGTAGAAGATTTGATCGGGGATCATGTCATCGAAGATAATTATGTTTAGTTTGTCGGTTCCGGTTTAAAGTTCTTCTTTGGCCGATCGGTCAGCGTTTTGCCGTAATCGTCTTTATCATGCAGAAAAGCTATTTTTTTAAAGTTTTTTTTTCCAAAACTTTAACTATAAATAATCTTGGATATTATTGCGGGGCGTGGTGCGGAAAAAATAAGGGTGGCTCCGTAGTCGATCAGATTAATCTTGGTGGCCGAAAAAGGAATAACTAAAGCGTTGTTAATATAAACGGATAGAGTGCTGCGGGGGACCTTGCTGCAGGTGTAGCCCAGAATCAGGGTTAGGTTTTCATTGGTCAGTTTGATAGCTGCGTTGGAAGCCAGGAGCGGGTCGCACATCCAACGTCTTCTTTGAGTAGTTGCATCTGACGGCCCAGAACCTCTCTTTAAGCGTTGCTTTTAAAACGGTTAATTTAATCCGTAAAATTTGGAAAGGCCATAAGAGGTTGGGTTACTTAGCAGAGTCCCAATAAAATCGTGGTGTTAAAATTTTTTAGCACCATCGATTGCGGCTGGATCGGCCTGCTAAGGTCAGAGAGAAAATTAGAGCGGCCAGGATAATTTTAAGTATACTTAAAAAACTTCATTTAAGGGTATTACGGTTTAGCTAATTATCGGAAATCTTTTGAAGAAAAGACTCTAACTTTACTTATTATCTTAAAAAAAATATGATTATCCCAAAACCGGACCTCAGTTAAGGATATTCACCCAGAGTTACCGGCTATTGATAAAAATTATTTCTTTTTAGACATAATTATAATATAATAACTAAATAGATTCTGAAGTATTTCCTTAAATTTTTAAAGAAAGTTGGAAGGTCTCTTAACTTTAGTATGGATGTTCATGATGCGTTATCAGAAATACGGGTACAATAGTTTTAATCACAGGCTGACCTTTTTGAAATGTCATAAATATTTTATGGCCGGCCGTCAGCTTTCGAATCTGGATATCCTTGCTTCGGAGCCGATTATTTTTTTAGGCTGCTGGTTAGACGCTGGTTATTATGCAGCCTTTTTTAGACAGAATTGATCAGGATAATAATTCTGAAATTCTGGAATAAATTATATTAATTTACAATAAAATGATCATTTTGATCTAATCTTCGTCTCTTGTAGAAGCCGTTTTGGAGAAAATAATTCCTGTGGTTGCTATCTCGGTCATTGCAACTTCGTTTTCGATTCTGGTCTTTATAGTCCCACTAGTACTGACTAGAGTAGGGGCAACAGAAGTGGAAAAAGAAGTTAGGAATATAAGTGAAGCTAATTGAAGATGTCACCCCAATCCTGCTCAGTGTAGCCATAGTTATACCCTTGGTTTACTAGGTGGATTTGGATCAGATCAAATTTACTCTCTTTGAACACGGTGACTTGAATGAAAACGGGCCGATGGCTCAGATTTTGGCCGTTGTTCCGGTTGTCCCCAAAGCTGGGGGGGGTGAACCTAAGGGCGATGTAGAATTGGTTGATATTTAATGATCTTGACCTGGAATTACTTCCTGTTATCACTGAGTTGGAAAAATTAGTTAAAAAGATGCCGGTTCTAATTCAGCTGGTCCTAGTGTCGTCGAGCCGTTGTCGTTGTGCCCTTGCTAATGGCGTCTTCAATGAGTGAGGGTGATAATTTTTTTTCTTTGTTCGGTGACACCTTAACTTAGATAATCTGGATGATGACCTGTGAGTTAGGGAGAAAATGGGGTATGCTTGAAATAACACCTCGGGATAGGCTTATTTTTCCATTGGATTTGCCCGACTGGGTGACAGCCAGAAAAATGGCTCATTCCTTGAATGGTCACGTGGGCTGGTTTAAAGTTGGTCTGGAGCTTTTTATTGCTGAAGGTCCGTCTGTTCTGGCTAGACTGCGGGAACTGGCCCCGGAGACGAAAATATTTCTTGATCTAAAACTTCATGATATTCCTACTACTGTAGGCTTAGCTATGGCTGCGGCCGCCCGTCTAAAACCGGACATGATCACCGTCCATGCTCAAGGGGGAGTAGCTATGATGCGTGCAGCTGTGGAACGGGCGGAGAAAACCTTGGTTTTGGCTGTGACCGTTCTGACCAGTCTGAATCCAGTGGTTTTGGAAGAACTGACCCCGGCCTGTCAGGCTTCTGGCGCGTTGGTGGCGATTTTAGCCGCCCGGGCTGGGCAGGCTGGTTGCGGTGGGTTGGTCGCTTCCGGTCAAGAGGCTAGGTTTCTTAAAGCGACTTTCCCGCAGTTGCGGCTAATTATTCCTGGAATCCGGCCGGCCTGGGCTCAAGTGGCCGGAGACGACCAGCAGCGTACTGCCACTCCGGCTCAAGCCGTGCGGGCTGGGGCTGACTATTTGGTCATTGGCCGGCCTATCCGCGAAGCCAGGGATCCGGCGGAGGCTGCCGACCGTATCAGCGTGGAACTGGCTTGAGGCGGCGATGCCTCGCGTTGTTGCCGGTCTTTTAAAAGGGTTACGACTGAACAGCCCGGTCGGTCTAGCGACTAGGCCCACCGCCGATAAGGTTAAAGAAGCCATTTTTTCCATACTGGCTGCTCTATCTTTTGATTTTGTTGGTGCTCGGGTGATGGACTTTTTTGCTGGTAGTGGCGCTCTAGCATTAGAAGCTTTGAGTCGGGGTGCTGCCTCTGCTGTTATTACTGATCATAATCCGCTGGCCCTGATTACCGTGAACCACAACCTTGCCGCTGCTTGCCGCAGCCTTGATCTCGACGTCTTGGTTCTTAAAACTACCTGGCCCCGGGGATTTGAATACCTGGGTGCTGCTCGTCCCTTTAACCTTTTTTTTTTGGACCCACCTTACGCCGAACGGCAGTTACCTTTAAAACTGTTGAAAGAAGTCGCCCGCCGGTCTCTAGCTGTCCCTGGTGCCTTGGCTGTTTGGGAACAGGCCCCTGAGACTTTGGCTGCCTTAACCCCTGCAGAAGCCGCTCCTTGGCGGATAGTTAGAATTAGAGCTTGGTCGAAGCAGGCGGCTGTATTTATGGAATATCAGGGATATTAGGAAGAGCTGGGTCGGGTTAAATAAACGAGTTAGTTAGTTAGGTTTTTTCTGCCGATTTAAGTTCTAGGCGGTTTTCGTTTAGTCTAAAGTCTCATCTCCGATGAAGATTATTTATTAATTATTTAAAGATATTATTGTAAAAGACAATATTTAGTTACTGGACACAATCGATGTAGCACTTTTGCTGGTTTAGTTTTTAGCATACTTATTCACTTGGTAGATGTT
This sequence comes from Candidatus Adiutrix intracellularis, assembly GCA_001577715.1. GTDB lineage: Bacteria > Desulfobacterota > Desulfarculia > Adiutricales > Adiutricaceae > Adiutrix > Adiutrix intracellularis. The sequence goes on from LQAA01000062.1 coordinate 11,135, forward strand.
CAAACGGATATTGACCAGACTGAGAAGCAAGTTGTTAAGGCTATAAATAGGAAGGTCGTCTAATTTTTTTCTGCTTGAGGCTTTAGTCAGGGACCTTCTTTTCTAGTTGGGCTAGCTGGAGCCCGGTAATTTTTAGTTCCTATTTCTTTACCAGTAAAGGTCAATTTTCGCTACCCTCCTGCCATGGTACTCGACATAATAAACTAGTACATACAAAAAGATATGAGCTCTGATTGTTCCGGCTAGTGATGGAGAGGTTATATTTTATGTCAACGCTCTTCATCATTCTGAAAGCCCATTCTATTCAGGAAATTTTTTATAAATGCGAACGCATTCCTTTGGGCTCGCTTCATCCTTATTAATTTATGTTCTGATCACATAAATTCTATTTAATATTGGCTCTTGCTTTATATTAAAAGTGTAGTGGTGGAAGCAGAATAATGGTTTACTAATTTTAAAAATAAAATGGTTTTAATTTTTTTGTAATTTATCTTCTTGCCCGATAGCTGGATCTATAATTTCATGTTCCTTTAAACGCCTGGTCTTGATACTAATCTCGATTTGTTTTAGGTCTTTCTTGGTTATGGCTAGCAGTTTCTTTTTAGTTTTGGCTCGCTTATTGGTTAGAAATAGAATATAGTAGATTATCAATTTTTATCTCGGATATTTATCTAATGATAAAAACTCAGAAAGATCTCTCTTGTCAAAAATAGTCGATTGTATTTCGCGGTTATTAAGTAATCCTCGCGTATAAGTGTAAATTTCAAGGTACTCATCCGGTCTATATCTTCTATAGCCCGTAGAAGGGTTGTACTTTTAGCCCTAAATATCCCCTGGTTACCTACAGCTACTATTTTACCCAGCTAGATTTAGCTCTGATCTTTTAATTGTCGGGATGAATGTAACTGAAGTTTCCGAATTAAGATAAGAGAGGTTGGCTAGGGTCTTTTACTTGGGGGATTCTAGTTTAATTTGAACTTCCATACTGCAGGATACTAAATTAAATGTATTTTTGGTTAATTATCAAGAATTAGCAGGTAACGTTACTGAATAGGATTTATAGATTGAGGCAGGTTGAGGATTTTTTATTAGTGGGGTGAAGCTTGGGTGATGGTGTTGGAAGTAGAAAATTCTTTATCAGTATTCTATGCGTTGCAGCTTGCTTAGTAAATATTGAAGTCGATGGTGGTAAGATTGATTAAGATGCCAGTGAAGGTAAAAATGGGGAGTTAATCTTTCGTTGTTCTATTTATTACTTTTTGTTTAGTATTATTTTATTTTTACGTTAGTACTACGGGGTCGTTAGTTTTCTTTTTAACTAGTTTTTCATCGGTAAAAAATAGTTTCTTCCAGGCCTTACCCATGTATTATTTAACATAATAGACCAACATGTACAAAAATAAATACGTCTGAGCTTTAGATTCTGTATAGCGGTAAATTGGTTTGACTTTCTCACTTGATATTTTTTATCGTACGGAAGACTCGTTCCAGCTATGATAATTTTTTATAATTGCAAACGCAGTCTTCGGCGTTCATTTTTCCTAGTGCAGTTGAAACTCTAATAATATAGGTACCATCAAGAACAGCTTCCACGGCAATTTTTGTATCCTTTCGAAAAAAGAAGAGGTTATCGGCTTTAATTTTAAATTTAAAGTGTTTTTTATGTGGTCTTTATCTATAATTCAGTTAACGGCGAGATCTATAACATCCTCCCTCCGTAAATATCTGGCCGCTACGTAGTTATGAAATTTTTCTAAGTTTTCTCAGTGTTATTCAAAAATTTTTTGCAGGCGGTAATGCGTTTGTCGGTTAGAAGAGGGTTGCAGTAAGTAATCATACGTTCTCCCGGAAAATTACTTGGAGCATTGAACTTACATAAATTTTTTTCATCAAAGAAACTTAGTTTTAGATTTTTACTTTTAACTAATCTACAAATTGAAGTCGGATGCAAGACGATAACTTAGGCTATACTTTTTCCAGCTTTTATAATTTCAATATTTTTAGAATTAAACATCCCTCGGTCACCAACTATGGCTATTGTTTCGAGTCTAAAATTATAACGAATTTTTTCCATGATCGGTAAAAAGCTATGGTACCAGAAATATTTCTAGATCAATCTTTTATAGGTATTGGACGCCTGCACTTAATCGGTTAGAAGTCTATAATTTATTTTGTAGGTGTCATGTTTTTATCAAGGTTGTATCTATAATTAGGCTAAAAGATAGCATCCGTCTTAGACATAGCTTAATGAGAGGTTATAATAAGCTAAATCGTCAGGATGTAAAAGATGCTTGACCAGGTTATCTTCGATTTTATTCTGACGTTTTAAAAGGTAATCTATAGTGGCATAAAGATCGATTTCATTGGTAACTTTAAACTCGGTGGCCAGAATACTTAAATTCCAGATAGTGAATGTGCCTAATTTATTTTTTGGGGAGATAACACATACGACTATCATAACCAAGACTAATTTCTAGTCGGGGCTTAATGTAGAGGAGCAGAAACGCTAGCATTA
>LQAA01000063.1 GCA_001577715.1 Candidatus Adiutrix intracellularis
AAGTCTAGGTTCAGATCCAGTTCTATCGAGGCTTAAGCACGCTTCAAAACCTCCTGGCAGATCAATTCTAGATTGATAAGATTTGTCAGTTCTTACTACTTGACAGCCTGAAGGAATTTAAGCTAATTTTTAAGATAGCCGGCCTCCCCTTCGGAAAAAATCTGACTGTCTACTTCAGCCACGAACACCTGGCTTTCCAAAAATTGACGGATCTAAGTTCGCCGTTAACCTGAACCATCACCTCCAGTTAACTGGCCGCTTTCTAAACTGCTAACATAGAGCCACCTAATTCATCAGAGCCAAAGAAACCACCGAGGCTGCCACCTTGAAAGTGGAAACCGTCTTTCTCTCTCCACTCAAATCACAACCGACACTCCAAAAAGCCGCAAATAAAATTACAACCCAAAATTACTTAGTATAATTGCGTCTCAATTCTTTCCTTCTTATTTTTCCAGCCGTAGATTTACAGATTAGGGCCCCCAATCAACCGCACCGCTGGGGCGCCCGCCACCAGAGCGCCCATCACCAGTATTAGCCGGGGGCAAGGCGGAGAGATCTAAACCGCCCCCACTGATCAGGCTGGTTTCCGTCGGGCTGGCTCCAGTTGAACTGGTTACAACCGGGCTGGTTCCGACCAGGGGACGGGCAACGGATTGATTGGCAACGGGCAACGGAGAGTTCGGCCGGACAAACGTTGCCCGGCCGGTTGGAGTGAGTTAAAGCAGCCGCTGAGATCGAGCGGAAGCGGCCGCTGAGGACCGAACGGAAGCGGCCGCTGAAGATCGAGCGGAAGCGGCCGCTGAGGACCGAACGGAAGCGGCCGCTGAAGATCGAGCGGAAGCGGCCGCTGAAGATCGAACGGAAACAGCGGCTGAAGGAGACAGAGGCGATGGAATTGACAGTCGAGCTAGAGATAAATTAGTGGTGTAACGACCGTGCACAGCCACAGCCGCCTGCAGGGCCACCTGCCTTTCTAATGCTTCACAGTCAGTATATATACGGATTATTTCCTGATTCAGTTTGTCATTACCCTGATGCATCTTTTGCAATTCGGCCCGCAAATCATCCCGCCAACGCTGGACCTGTTCATTTTCATCATCGCCAGCCAAGCAACCACTCAGGAATAACGGCGATACCACTAGAATAATCCGGACGAAGGCGGACAAGCGTATAATCATGAAATACCTCATTATAAGACTATCTCAGAATAGATTCAATATTGAAAATAGATAAAAGGTAAAACCCCGGCCGGCCCCAGTTTCAAAATCATCACCACCATTAGAGCACACAAACCAGCCAGAACCGGGCTGGAAAAGTATTTCTGCGTCTTGAAGAAAAGCTCCCGGATATAAACCCCCGTCGCCTGCATAAACATAGTTAGGGCTATAACTACCCAGACTAAAGGCGGAGCACCGGCCCCGGGGTGAAAAAAATCTACAGACGCTCGGACTATTTCCCAGGCCCGAGCACTGTTTTCAGCCCGGAATAGAACCCAGCCTAAACTAACGAAGTTAAAGGTTAGGCAGAAACCCAAAAACTTGCGCCAGAGAATAAAGCGAGACGGCCTTTTTTGCCAAGATTTGAAACTAAGGCCCCTCATGGTCCGATCCACTTTCTGACGATGATCATAAAAAAAGTGGTAGACCACCAAGCCTAGACCGTGCAGAGCGCCCCAAACAAGGTAACGGAAATGAGCGCCGTGCCATAAACCACCCAGAAGCTGGGTTAAAAACAAGTTTAACGCCTTAGAACCGCGCCGGTTACCTCCCAGAGGAATATACAGATAATCTCTTAGCCAGGTCGAAAGAGAAATATGCCAGCGATGCCAGAAATCCCTTAGATTAGTAACTAGATAAGGGGAATCAAAGTTTACTCCCACATTATAACCTAAAAGTAGAGCTAAACCCAGGGCTAAATCGGAATATCCCGAAAAATCAAGATAAATCTGAGCCGAATACCCGTAAATACCGGCCCAAATGCCCGGCGCAGCAAAAACTTCCGGCACCTGAAATACCTGGCGAACTATATTTTCGGAAACATAACTCGATAGAGCTACTTTCTTGAATAGCCCAGAAAGAATCAAAATCACTCCCAGATTAAAATTTTCCGGGTCGTATTTAGATGAATATAATTGGGGAATAAAATGTTCGGCTCGCTGGATAGGCCCGGACAAAACCGTGGGGAAAAAAGAAATAAATATCAAAGTTGTCAAAAAGTCCGGCGGAGTTCGTTCAGGGTGACGATAACAATCCACGGCCAATGACAGCCCCTGAAAAGTAAAAAAAGACAACCCAATAGGATAGACTACCCCCGGCAGTTCAAAGTGGGCTAGAAACCCAGAAGTTAAACCGAGGCAACCCAGAAGATCCAGGCCAAATTCATAGTATTTAAAAAAACACAGGCAGGTGAGACAGAAGAATACATCCAGAGCCAGGCAGTATTTATGCCAAACAAGCCGACTCCCCCGACATAGAACCACCGTAGTCAGCCAATTAGCCAGAGCCACAATGAAGAGAAGAGGCAAAAAACGGGGAGCCCCCAGACCATAAAAGACCAAGTTGGCTGCTAAAAGAAAAAACGGATATAAGCCGGCGAAAGCTTTAAGCCGCCAATTCAAAAATAGAACCACGCCAAAGAAAACCGCAAATTCAAAGCTGGTGAAAAACATGTTCCGTTCTAGGGTGCCTAAAAAGCCCTGAACCATAAAAGAAACCAAGGACGCGCTGAACTCGAGGCGAACAACACCCTCGTAGAAGCGTTAAATTGGAGGCGGCAGGCGGATTCGAACCGCCGAATAACGGTTTTGCAGACCATCGCCTTACCACTTGGCTATGCCGCCCTAACTTTTTCTTTAAATTCGAGCTTTAAAAACTGACTTTTACACTTCTACTTGACCCAACAGTCTTATTATTATATAGCTACTAGCTCCAGGAGTCAAACTGGAAAAATTTTTAAACTTATAGTATAAAAGACAGACATATCTCAAGCTCAATTGTAGCTTGAAATCACGGCGTATGAGAACATGACTAAAATAAAATTACCGCCAAAACTGCCCTTTAAAAAAGTCGGGATAGCTGGGCTAGGCCTTATAGGCGGCTCGCTAGCTAAAGCCTTTATCCCCTTCGGCGGCCTGGAACTATTTGTCTTCGACCATGATCCGCAAACTCAGACCGCCGCCCGCCGAGTAAGGCGTTTCGCAGCCGTGACCGGGGATCTGGAGACCTTTCTGAACTGGCCTCTAGATTTAGTTTATCTGTGTCTTCCGGTTCGGCGTAATCTGGAAATGGTAGAACTCATAGGAAACCGTCAGGCATCCTACCCAGTTACCGACTGCGGTAGCACCAAGGCGCCAATCACTCGCGCAGCCACCCAAGCCGGACTCATCTTCTGCGGCGGCCATCCTATTTCCGGGCGGGAAGTTTCCGGCTACCAGCATGCCAGTATCGACCTAATTCCGGGCTCGCTCTTCATTCTTACCCCCCCGGAAAAAGCTTCCCCCGAAATTCTGGCTCTGGCTGAAAAGCTTCGATCTCTGCATGAACTTCTGGGCTGTCGAGTGAAGATTATGACTCCGGAAAACCATGACCGCCTTTACGGCCTAGTCAGCCACCTACCCTATCTGATCGCCGTTTCTCTGGCGGGAACTATTCTAAAAAAAGGTGGCGAAGAAACCCTACCCTGGGTCGGGACTGGCTTTCGCGACTCTACCCGGTTGAGCGCCTCCTCGCCATCCAAATGGGCGGAAATAACCTTGGAAAACGCAACTAATCTGGTGGAAAATATCGATGCCCTACGAGAAATTCTGACCGAACTTCGCCAAATTCTGACCGAGCACGACGAACGAAAACTTTTGGATATGCTCCAACCCATTGCCGCTTTCCGACAAAAACTATAGAGAAGCTTTATTATGTTGTCTGTAATCTGAAAATTAGCCCTACGGTTGCCAAGCCTAGAATCACAACCTTAGCCTAGCGAAACGCCACTCTTACGAGATTTATCGTACCTGCCCTAACACCCGCCTTCACATATCACGAATCAATGCTCATAAACAAAATATCCCCGTTTTAAGACGAAAAAACCTCTTTACCGATAACGTATACGTAACTAGCCGTTCTGACCCTACTCTTTTCAATAGTAAGTATCTTAATCATAAATTCTAAATATCATGAGCCAACTAAAGTCATATACCTCCTAGACTCGCTTCTGGCAATCTGCGCAGCTTTAGCCCTAGTGAATACCTATCTAATTCGTCACTTCTCCGAAACACATCAGAATACCGAACTAAATCATAGCTACTTTAAAACAGCGGAATACCAATTTATATAAGTTATCTCTGGTTATAAACGACCCCCAGGAACCCCCGCACAACGATTTTTAGAAAGCCTGCGACAACGGTTATCATCTGGCATATTCTGTGTTAAGTCTATCGAAATATACTTAAAATTATGTTTAAATATATTCATTGGACATTTAGAGAAATATATATCATTACTTCGAGAGCAGTCTGAAGAAGTACCAAACAAACATTTCGATTAGAATACCCATTATTTCATACTCTGATATATATTTAGTGGTATTTTCTATTTTTTATACAGAATTATTTTTTTTCTAGCCCACCAACGCATTTTTTAAGGGCTGCATGGTCGTTCCAATTTGCAAATTTTTTTCAACCTATATAAGCTCCTTTGGGTAATTATATCCACTAAATGCTGGATAGAATTACAATTAGCTATTTTAATTCGGTTTTTTTTAATGTCTTTTATTTTATCAGTAAAAAATAGAAAACGAGACCTTTAATATCTTAAAAAATAACGGTTACACCCTGAAACATAATTTCATACACGGGAAAAAATTCTCACCGTGCTTCTAGTAGTATTTAATTTACTGGCCCCACATGCATAGCGTTTATTAGTTAATCAAAGCGCTATAGCAAAAAGCATAAAACAGCTTCAGTGCCAAAAATTATCTCTTTACTCATCTCCATTCCATCAGTACGTACCACTTCTTCACCTTATAGAATACGCTCTTTAGGACTATTATATCAGGTATCCCACCACCACAAATAAATTAATTCGGCCTTCATTCTTATCATAATTATACCTAAAATGAGAATTACAGAGCCGGTAGCTCCCCGCTTGCCAGTCCAAACTATTTCAGCTATCATAACCTAAAAAAAGCACAATAGCTTTTTTAGATATATAGCGAAAGGCAGCAGCTATGACTGACGGCATAACCATTCTCTACTCCAGAAGGCGAATCGTCGCGAAAGTAGCAAAAATCAGCGAGCAGATAAGATGCAATTATGAAAATTTTAGTTCCGGAAGAATAGCTTCTAATTATGGATGTTTTAAACGAAGTCTTCATCTTTATAGTCATCTGGTACGAATAATCACCAATTTGCCATTGAAAATTGGCTTTGTTTAGCTATTGAACTATCAGGGTCGTCTCAATTCCTCGGAAAAGATGGCCATAATTAAAAACCTAGGAAAAGATATCTAAGGTCACTATCTTCTGATCATAAAATATATAGTTAACTGCACCCTGCCCCTTTCCTGACTGGTAAACTTTCTGCAAAAAAAACCGCCTCCCTCAAGGTAGTTGCGGCTGTAGATAAAAAAGCCCGATGGCAAGTCTCGGTGACTCCAGGCTACATCTATTTTACCTACAATAACAATTTTCTGATAGATTATAGTCTGGACTACGCGGAAAAAAATATAATTCCCCGTATATCTATCTGGTCGACACTACCGGCCAAAAGTGAGAAACAAGGAAGGAACATGATTATAACCTGCGGTCAGTGTCAATCTAAATTTAAGGTCACGCCTGAACAGATCAAAATCAGCGGCTCCAAGGTTCGCTGTTCCAGTTGCCAGTATGTCTTCGTTGTCTACCGACCTCAACGACTAAACAAAGCAGCAACCCCCACAGCTGAAGCCCAATCTTTGGAACACGATCAGGCTCCGCCCCGCCCGCCTAAAGATAAATCAGACTGCGCTAAGACTAACGACGATACCGATTTTAATTTTTCCACTGTCGTAGACGATTCACCTACTGACCCCCAATCCATAAGGAAAAGACGGAATTACCACCGCCTTTATTCCGACTTGGCCGAGGCCTCCTCCATCAATAACAATGACCCCTTTGAGACTAGCCCCAGCAACTCCTCAGACGGCCACCCACCCCTGCACCACACAGCCAGTCCAGAACAGGAGCCGGCAGAGACAACGGAAGATCAGACAGAAGTCTTTAAAGAAAGTGACGATTACAAGGGCGAACCGGAGGATAAGAACGAGCTAGAAGACGATGTACCGGCCGAAATTAACCAACTTTCCAAGGCCCGGCTAGGCTTAGCTAGCGATCCGGCTCACCCATCGCCCGAAACTGTTGGAATTGACGATTTCCCAAAAGGCTTCGCCACCCGCGAGGGCAGCACCACAATCTTCGTCCGGGAAAATTCCTCCGTTCGCGCTGCCATCGTCAAGATACAGGGTCAACGACCACGTCTGATCCTCACCCTAGCTATTATTTCCGCAATGCTAACTATAGGTATTTATTTTCTGAGCAGCCTACCGGAACCTCTAGCCCTAACCACCGGCGATGAGGCCACCGACAGCACCACACCGGCCGACGCGACTAACCCCCCAGCTGATCTAGACCCAGCTAACACTAAGTTCATTACCTTCGTGCAAAAAGGCAACCTCAAACACTTTTACCGCATTAACGCTAAAGAAGGCAAACTACTAATCATCACCGGTATGGTACGTAATAGCTATCCCGAAGCCCACTGTTTAATCCGCCTCAGGGGTGTTTTACTAGACGCCGGGGAAAAAATTCTGGCCGATCGTTTCGTTTACGCTGGAAACATTATTTCAGAACCCGACCTAGTCTCTCTACCTATGAATGAAATAACGGCCCGGCTGAACATCAGGGGCGGACAGAACGGCATAAATATGAACATACCCGCCGGTCATGAGATACCTTTTATGGTAATTTTCAACAAGCTGCCAGACAATATGGATGAATATCGCATCATCCCAGTAGGCTCCAGCCCTATCCAGTGACCGCAGCTAAGTCAGAATTCGTAAGACAGAGCAAAGACAGTATATGAACGAAAAACTCCGCTCGCTTTTGATCAGACCAGCCCAAACTTTATTCCGGGATTTTGATTTCGTAAAATTTCTGGAATCCGTGGCCAAACGTGAACCCGGGGCCGAATATATAAAGCAATCCGGAGAAGTAACTCCAGCCTTCGCTGATCAAGCTGAAATTGCCCGCCTAGCTGTGGATCTAACCGAAAAATACATGGCTGAAAAAGGCGAACCCGTAAGCCGTCGGGAACTGGAAGCCCAAGTCGCCATCATCTCCTGCCATTACGACGCAACCCTCCACCAAATACTCCGGGCCTCTACTTTTAACATTATCTCTCATCTTTTTGAGTCTTGCAACTTAAGCCGCCTCTTCACCTCCCGAGACGGCCGCGAACTTCACAACCTAACCCGCCTACGTCAGGCCAGTGATGACGGACGCGGCGTGATTTATCTCATCAATCATTCCTCACACTGGGACGAATTTATTTTCAACCTCTTTCTTGACCAAAACGGTCTCCCCCTCCCCCTCTTCGCCGCCGGCCAAAACATGATGGTCACCCCATCTCTGACCAAAATATTCATGGTTGCTTCCTACGTCATCCTACGGCTTGGAGCCAGCCGCACCTATCTGGCCGCTCTGTTTCACTATTGCCAGGCTCTGGGGGAACTAGGCAAGAGCCAGGGCATTTTTCTGGAAGCCTGGTCCGGCGGAGCCCGAACCCGCGACGGCAGCCTGCGCTATCCCCGCCGTCTTATTGCTCTACAAGGGGCACTAACCGCCCGAAACGACGTCTTCATACAACCGGTAGTCATCACTTACAGCCGGGTGCCAGAAGATCTCTCCCTTTCAGAAGGCCATTCGTTGCTCTCCTGGCTTAACGGCCATCACCTAATTCGAGAACTTCTAAAAACTCCCTGGCAACCCCGAGAGAGCCTCATCCGCGGCCTTAAAAATATTTACGGCCGTGTCTATGTGGGTCTAGGTCGTGGTCGCCTGCTTTCTGAATTAACTGCCCAAAAAGACAAAAATATCAGCCATAATTCCGGCCAAACTCTAGATGAATATGCCGCCCTCTACGCCATCCGTGAAATCGCCCGCGACAAAAAAATAATGACTAGCCAAGTGGCAGCCCGAAGTTTCACCCTACTTAAAAAAACCGGCAGTCTAACCGAAGCCGCCGCCAGAGCCGTGGCGGAAACTCGGGACTACCATCAACGCACCTTCGGCCAGGAACCAGACTTTGAAGATTACTTCGCCGAACACTCTCTAGAAGAAGCTCTAGCCGACGGCCTGGCTTCGCTCAAAGCCCGCCGAGTTATAAGCCGACGCTATCTTTTTTCCAAGAAACCGCCAAAAATTCTAGCCGTCCATGGCCTAGCCTATTACGCTACCCACGGCGACCGCCGCCTTTACAGCCCTTCAGCTAAAGAAAATTTCGTGGTCTGTGGTTCGGAGCCCTGGGCTTTCAGTCTGATCTATTATCTAGGCCAACGTACCCTAGGAGATAAAAAATTTAATAACTCTAGCCTGACCCTCTACGACCACGACGAAAACATTATGAACGCCCTGGCCTATACGCGGAGCATGTCGACTCACTTTCCCGACCACCGTCTGCCGAAAAATGTCTTCCCCACCCACGATCACACCGCCGCCTTCCGCAAAGCCACCGAAGTGGTAGTGGCTGTGCCGCCGCACCGCGTAGACGAACTTCTTAAAATCATTCTAGCTGAAGCTAGAGAACTGCGTAGCCTAATTATCGCCAGCCGAGGGTTTGACCCCCAATCCCATCGCCTGACCATACAAATAGCCTGGGAGGCAGCTGCTTCTGCCGGTCGGCCAAAGATAAATATACTGGCCCTGAGCGGTCCTTTCAGTCCCCAGGCCCTTTTGGGCGAAGCCGGGGGCCTATGGACTCTAGCCGGAGAGGTGAGCGGCGGACGGGCCTCCGAGGCTCTCCTATTTAAATTCGGTAATTTCCGGGTTACCATCAGCCCCGATCCTATTGGTGTACAGACGGCCGCTGCTCTAGCCGATGCCTACGCTCTTTACACCGCCGTTTTGAGCCGCCAACGCAAAATCCGCTCCGACCCCTTTGAATCGGCCGCCTTTATCAGGGAGATAAGCGGAGAGGCCAAAAACCTGACCTTGGCCCTAGGCGGACAGTCCAAGACCTTCGAGGCCGATAACCCAGCCTGGATTGGAGAACTCTTAATCCGTACTCTAGGCCAGCCCGAACCGACCCAGACTTGGCTAAATAACATCCAGAACGCGGCCGCCACTATCGGTGGCGGCCGTGAACTAGATGACCAATGGCCGGATCCCTGGGTAAGCGGTTTTTTTTCTATCCACTCTGCCTATATCATCGCTAAACATCTGGATCTCACTCTCCCCCACCTAGAAGAAGCTAATCTCCTTTTTTGGCCCGGCACCAACTGATGCCCAGACCCGCTAACTCGACTAAAGTATCGCCCTCCAGATGGAACCAGCGACTTTCACCCTGGCGACTAACTTTAGCTTTGACCCTAACTCTAGCTTTACTTTTTTTTATTTCCCTCTCTTCAGGATACCTGCCTTTTACCGTCCCGGAAGTTTGGCAAATAACCAAGGCAAAACTTTTTGGATTAACCACCGAGCTGGACGAAAGCCGAGTGCTTATTCTCTGGGATCTGCGACTCCCGCGCCTTTTTACTGCCCTTCTGACTGGAGCCGCACTAAGCCTGTCAGGAGCTATTTTTCAAGGTCTATTACTGAATCCCCTGGCCGACCCCTACACTCTTGGAGTTTCTTCGGGCGCAGCTCTAGGCGCTTCTCTAATCATAGTGGCCGGCCTCATCTTCCCGGACCAACCCCTACTCTTTGAACCCTGGGCCCTAACCACCGGGGCCTTTCTAACGGCCGCCCTAACCCTGGTCGCCGTAATGACTCTGGCCAACGACAAGCGAAACAACCTTTCCCCCACCAACCTTATCCTAGCCGGGGTCATCCTCTCAGCTATACTATCCGCCGCTATTTCCTTTATTAAATACCTGGCCGGGGAACAAGTCACCTCTATAATATTCTGGCTTCTAGGAAGTTTTCAGGCCCGGGTCTGGGCTGACGCTGGCCTCGTTCTCATCTTCTTTATCCCAGCTCTAACCATGTCCCTATGGTCGGCAGTGGATCTGAACATTATGACTCTGGGGGCCGCTTCAGCTGAAACTCTGGGAGTTAATACCCGGCGGGTGCGCCTTAATCTATTGGCTGCCGCCACCCTAGCTGCTTCAGCAGCCGTCTCAGTAGCCGGTATTATTGGCTTCGTGGGTCTTATCGTCCCCCACCTAATCCGCCTTCTAATCGGCCCAGACCACCGGGCCTTACTCCCACTCTCCGCTCTGGGGGGAGGCGCCCTGCTTCTAGCCGCCGATACAATGGTCCGAGCCGTACTACCAGGCGAAATACCAGTAGGCATTCTAACCGCGCTCCTAGCCGGGCCGGCCTTCCTCATCATCTTCCGCCGGCGACTAGGATAACTAACCGATGAATGATCAAAACGACCCGCGTATATCAATTCAAGGGCTCCACTTCTACCATGGGCCGCAAGAAATCCTCCGGGGCGTCACTCTGAATTTTTATGGTGGCCGGCACTACATTCTAGCTGGCCCCAACGGGGCCGGCAAATCTACCCTGATCGATCTTCTAGCCGGTTTAAAGAAATCAACCAAAGGCGACATAATAGTCGACGGAAAACCAATCGGAATTTACCACCCTCTGGATTTAGCCCGAATTCTGGCCCTGGCCCCCCAAGACTTCCGCCTCGACTTCGCCTTTACCGTGCGAGAAGTAGTGACCATGGGTCGCCGCCCCTATCTAAAGCGCTGGGGCCGTTTGTTACCCGGGGATCGAAAAGCTGTGGATCTGGCATTAAATCGCCTAGATATCTCTAATCTAGCCTCTAAACCGGTTACCACCCTCTCTGGCGGCGAACGGCAGAGGACACTTTTAGCCCGAACTTTGGCCCAGGAAGCTAGTATCATTCTTCTGGATGAACCCACCATATCTCTGGACATTACCCATGCCCTTACCGTAATGGCCGAAGCCCGCGCCCAGGCGGAAGGAGGCGCTCTAGTAATAACCGTCACTCATGATCTAAACCTAGGTGCAGCCTTCGGCCACGAATTCATTTTTTTGCAAGACGGCCAAGTGGTGG
>LQAA01000064.1 GCA_001577715.1 Candidatus Adiutrix intracellularis
TTTGGCCGCCACCCGGAAAACCAGAAGGCGCAGCCGAAGAGTCCGGCTAGCCAGCCTAGACCACCGACTATATTTCTTATGTTTGATCCTAGTTCTGATTCCAAAACCGCTAGGCTGCGGCGGAGGGGATTTAATTGAGCCTGGAGCTCTTCTCGGAACACGGCCCGGAAAGTTTCCAGAGGTTCGGCTATTGACGTTATTGGCGCTAAGTCTACGGATGATGGCGGCGTTACTGGCGGGGTCGCGGATTTGCCTTCGGTCACCCAGTTTTCGGCTCGTAACTGGAATTCAGCTCGGTGTCCTTCGTTGGCGTCCACAACTAGAATTAGATCGCTGGGTTCTGAGGGCTGCTTGAAACAGATGATGCCGGTGTCATCGGTTCGCCCGGAGGCCAGCTCTCGTCCAGCGGCGTCAAGCATTCGTACCACCCCGTCGTGCACTTTACTATTTTTGGTAAAATAACTTTCGGTGCAAATTTGAGGGCCGTCAGGCCAGGCGAAAATAAAGACGCCGTGGGCTATAGCGGAGCCGACTACCGGCCAGAGAAGATATACTCCCAAGCCCGCTAGAAACAGAGTTGATTTTTGCATAAGTTTATTCCTTCAGTTCATTTTAGCGGTGTTGGTGGTTGAAATTTGTGGAAGTAAAGCCAGAGTACGGCCCCTAACTCTACTTCTTTATCCTGGTCGTTTTGTTTCAATTTATAGTCGGCCTTATTTAAGGCGGCAAAACCCCACCAGCCCGCTCGGGGAGGGGCGTAAATAAAAATACCACGCTCATCAGTTTTAACTACTTGAGTGACCATGCTTTCGGAGGGCGCTTGACCTGCCAGACCCGGTCCTGGATACCATTCAATTTCTACCTCGGCGTTAGAAACGTTCTGGCCATCCAGAAGAACCCGGCCGATGAAGACGTTACCGGCGTAAAGTCCGCCTGGTTTGACTAAAGGAATTATTTCCGTCTTTAGCCCAGGTAGCGGGTCGAAGCAGCCCTCATCGTTTCCGAAGGCATCGACATAAGTCTTAGTATAATGAATGATGAACTTATCTTCCTCAGGTTCCCAATAAGGCTCCGGTTCCATGATAAAGGCGTACTGACCGGGGCGGTTTAGTCGGTAGGTGGCCGCCCAGACTATGAACCCGTTTTCTTGACCCTCTTTCAGAGCGAATCGTAGATCGGTGGCCTGTCCTCCATTCCAAACCTGGAAAGATTTGGGTTTAACCAGGTTCATACCTTTGTTTTTAAATGGATGCCAAAATTTAAGCTCCACTTTGAGGTCGGCATCTTTGTTTTCCATAACCGTGGGGACTGAAGGTAGGACCATGCCAAAATGGGCCCAGGCTGGAGCGGCGTTGGACAGACCGAGAGCCAGGGTTAGCAGAGCGGCCGATGTTTTTCTGGCAAACCGGAAAAGTGTCATGTTTTAATAACCTCACTTGTTTAGGGTTATAAAAAAGCCACTTTGTCCCGTTGGAACAGGGAAAATGCGGCCTTCGTGACCTTGAACCTAACTTAAAGAGCGGGCGCAATTACTAGAGCGTAACTCAAGATAAAACCATTG
>LQAA01000065.1 GCA_001577715.1 Candidatus Adiutrix intracellularis
AGCGGGCGGTTCCAGCCGCAACGGACGCGACACTATCGGTAAACGCCGTGGAGTTAAACGCTATGCCGGGCAGATCGTCAGGGCGGGCAATATTTTAGTGCGTCAATTAGGTACCAAAATTCACCCCGGCCAAAATGTTGGCCTAGGACGCGATTACACCCTCTTCGCTCTAGTTGACGGCGTGGTCAAATTTGAGCATTACGGGGCCAACCGAAAAAAAGTTAGCATTTATCCACGGGAGAATGTAGCTTAATTCAAAAAATTGCTGACTTTCCTTTTACGTTAACAGGCCGCCTCTAGGCAAGAGGCGGCCTGTTTTTTAGCCTTGAATCCGAAAGGGCGGCCGGTTAGGTAATAAGCAAGACATATCCTTTAAGCTAAAGCTCCATGACTGATTAAGATTATTTGTTAATTATTTAAAAAACTAATATTTAATTACTGGCTACGATTTATGGATTGGAGCAAATTAAAATCTTTTTATTACAGTGAGGTGACTAAATCTATCAGAATAAATGCAGCACTTTTACTGGCTTAGCTCTGAGAATTCCCGTTCACCTACTCACTCTTACCCTAGATTAAAAATGTGCTAATAGAAGCTAAATAGAATTTCACTGATTTAGAGAGTAAATCGATGGCAACTAGTAGTTTCTCTCTGATGTTGGCCACTTATCGGTCAGGAATGGATTGCGGCAGGCTATCAGTCTCTCTCCAGAATATTCGTCCAGCGTAAAAAACCTAAAAAATTTGTTTCTTTAAAAGAGTTAGTTATATTTTACGATTATCAAGTAACCCCTATATAGGCGTAAATTTTAAGGTTATTATCCAGTCTATATCTTCCACAACTCGCAGAAGAATTATAATTTTTAACTCCCATTATCCCTTGGTTCCCTACGGTCACTGTTTTACCTAGCCTTAATTTAGCTCTACCTTTTTCAATTATCAGGATGAGTATAGTTAAATCAGAAGCATTGCTAGGCTAGGCATTTATAGATATTTTCTCCCCCCGTCTCTATCGATCAGCAAACTATAGTTTATCTAGCGCTTACCTCTCTTTTTATAAAGTGAATAGACGAAACGTCCAAAAGAGCAATGTTCACCTTCAACATAGCTTAATAATAGATAATAAGATATAGTATCATTATCATAAAAATAACGTTTGACCGATCTGGCTTTAATAATCCCTATTTATCTAGCAGCCAGTCCATAGCTACGTAAAACTTATTCTCATAAACACTGATAAGATTTAATCTAACGAACAAGATCGTCTGTCTTCAGCTAGTTGCAATGGCTAACCTACTCTTGGGATACAAGAGACGAGAGCCACTATAGTAAGAACTAGATCACATTCTATGAATAAACGTGAAGAAGTGACAGAACCTAGGTTAAGCCTTTTTATAGTCGTCATGATCATCAAAATATGATCGTGTTATTTATAATTGATATTTTAGAATAATTCTCTAGTAGAAACAAAAGACTCATCTTTGAGCTATCTTTTGATAAGGTCAATAGTTTCCGAATCAAGACAAGAAAGATTAACCAGGGCCTTTTTCTTAATCTTCCCGTTATCCCGGTAAAATTCGCACAAAAAACACCGGGGTAAAATTACAATTTAGAACGATCTCTATATATATTAATATATAATAACTAATTAATATTAATATTTTAAACGGAACACGATACTTATATAGACACATTCTTACTATAACAATATTGCTTTATTGTCGTAATGTTAATTTTTTATTGTACTTTTGCTTATGAATTTCTAGTTTAAAACTAATTTTATCAATCGAAACCGGATTACCAGCGCCTGGGGGTTCACGGGGCCAGCGGCGGTACTGATCGAGCGAAATCGGTAAACTACTATTCTCCCACCGTCTGGGATGAAAATACCGGATTTATTGTGGTTTCATGGGCACTATTCTCAACGGTTATCTTATTAACCGGCGCGACCCGGTCCACCACTTTACGAATTCCAGACGTTTTGTACGATCAGTACCTATCCAACCCTATAGCCGCTTTGAAGCTTATGCGGGCCGAGGCTAAGCAAGCATATTAGCGTTCTAACTTCCCTAGCCGACCTCAGGATAGAACGAACTCTAGGCCGGGGGTCACTCCGATTATCTTTCTAGTGATACGCAAAAAAGTTAAATTAAGCTACCTTTAAAAACTATATTACTCTTCGTTTCCAATAATAACTAAATACACAAAAGTTTCTATGCGAGGTCGACCTAAGCCAGGCTCTACAGTGCCTTAATATAATCCGCCTTTATGAACTCAATCACTATGGAGGTATCTATTTTGTTCTGATAGAATACTACCCGGGCGGTTTCAGCAAAAAATAACGGCCAAGGCCATGAGGGACGGCAACTTTCACTAAAGATGGCTTTACCAGCCCTTTTGTCTACTTTAGACAGCCTAAAATATATTCATAATATCCATCTCACCCCTATTCTCGCTTCAGAGCGAAGCAAACAAAATATGGAGATTTAATTAACCTAATTCACCGCGATTTAAAGCCAGCCAATATTTTTTTAAGCGCTACACATAAGCAGGTCGCTGAGTTAAAACCAGTTTTGCCGGAGGCCATTAAAGACACCGGTATTTTTATTTAATCTCCGGTCGGTTCCTAAGTAGGCAGCATGGCTGTGGTCATCCCCCACCTCACCCTCTAGCTTACAGAGCCAGTTATTAATATTGAACCGGACTAATTTCAACCACCTCCCTTCCTAGCAAAAATGCAATCAGAATTTTTATATTCTACCCAAGTCTTTAAATCCGCCTACCGTACTTACTCTAGATAATCCGTTCAAAATAGCTCCTCACCCCTAGTTAGGCATCTGTAATTGGATCTACGACCGAGCCAAACTGTGACTAAAAATTTTTAGTCGTTCAACCTCTAGACTAGAACGGTTTAACCCGGATTTTTAAGATTAGAGATATTAAGAGGCAGCTGAATCTAGCTATCAAACTATCTTTGGCCGAGACTTTCAAACGCCTTACGCTCCATATCTTCGCCGGTAAGACCGTAGCCTAGTTTAGACCTATTCCTCACTCCAACCTAATTACCTGTAACTAAGTTCGGATAATTGGAAGATAACCAATTGTTTTTATATAATTTATCGACGGTCTGAAGTTTTCGGGTCTTGCAGCCGGAGGAGGCAAGATTCTTTATCAAGGAGCTCCTACAACCTGAGTTTTAAAACTTTTGGATATATTTATTCAACTAGCCCAAGGTCTGGGCTACGCCTACAGCCTGAGGCTAGCCAAGCTCGATATTAACCCTTGCAATATTTTAATGAAAAAAAATAACTAAGTTCTGATCAGTAATTACGATCCTTTAAGCTCCAGGCTAGAGACCATTTTACCGATTAAACACGATTTAGAGCTTATCCCCGACAAGAACTAAGTCCAGAAAAAAGCTACCTCTATCACCGGAAACCACCTTATCGGTACCCCCTATATTTTCCATTGGAACCGACCTCGAGGTAGAACGACTCGGTCGACTCTTCCAACTTATGGGCTCTACCCTTAATCGCTCTCGGATATTTTCTTAGGCAGCCGCCCCTAAAAATAAGCTCAGTAATTACCCGAGCTCTAGAGCAGTATCTGACTGCCCCTAAACCCGCAACCCCCATTCCACCGAAAGCACTCTGAAGGGCAATTATAAAAAATTAGCCGCGCAACTCTACCTCCAAAACTAAAGTTTAGTCGTAGGCGAAAACAAAAAAACACCTAGCCCACAAAAATACTTCATCTACGAAACTGAGTCATCTAGATTTAATCCTAAAGGCTTAATATTTTCTAATGTTTATCCTCTTTGATATCGATATTCTCAAGAAAAGTATACTAGTCAATCGTTCTAGAGGAGGTTCCTAAAGCGCTTTCGAACTGCATACGGCTAGAACCTCCAAAGCTATTTGATTGGCGTAGAAAAAGAAAGTAAAATCATAGGATAGGCGGACAAAGATTAGAATTATCTAAACTAACACTATTGTAGCTCTACTTTTTCACCCGGACTACGCATTTAAAAATCCAATTCGGCTAGGTCTAGCTCATCATAAACTTGAATTAGAATCATCAGGCATTAAGCAGCAATCAAGATCAAATTACGGGGGAATAGGAAGCAACAACCCTCCTTCTATTCCGTCGCGTCCGACACGACCGTACAATATATAAAAAACAGCCAGACTGAAGCCTTCGACCCCATAACGATGGCTACCAGAATAAGGATACTTCCCTGGCGAAAAGCACTCCGAGCTTTCTTGCGAGCTGCAGCTTCCATCCAACTATGGTAGACAACCAATTTTCATTTCCCCACAGGCCAGGATATGAAAGTTAGACTGAATTTTATTAAATAAAGGCCTGGCAATTTCTAGGATTTCGGCGGAACTGCTGCAAAAGATAACCATAATTACTCACCCGCCTGCCCGTACTAATTCCAGAAAGCACTAATAAACGGCGAATCGATCCTCTAGTTTAAAGATTATGGTTTTAACCGGGCGTCGGTTGGGTAAGAAACTAACGCAATACAATGAATCTAGATCGCCATAAAGCATTGGACTCAAACCACAGAGGATAATGGTAGCGAAGAGGCTAAAATATAAACTTGAGTGTTTTGGCGGTACAAGGCTAGACATTAATTAACCTCAAAGCGGTGCTATTCGTCAATAACCATAAGAATAAATTTATTAAAGACAGTAACAGGGGAAATAAGAGCCTGAGATCCGACGACTAATTGGTACCGCCCTCTAAGCTAAAGCCTTATAAAAGATAGATAGTTCCCAAAAAAAGAGAATCAATCAGGAAAACCGGGTCAACCCCAAAAACCTCAACAAAATTACTCAAAAATTGGAACTGCTGGTGGACCAAGATATCGATAGGGGCCACAAAAACAACCTAAACTCCCCGCCCCAAGTTGAAAAAGATAACGGTGGCAATCATGGTAATTTTTCTACCCCATGTCTCACCTTGAAGAAGGTGAGACATGGGACGATCAGCCGATAAATTAGCAGTGATTTCTTTAAATCCTCTTAGTTATTCTAAACTAGGATCAAAAGACAGAGTACGCTAAAAAGCTGCCTAAATAGTCTAGTCAGTCAAGCCCTGGACCTGATCAGAGTGAATTATAATTTTCCAGCTTTGCTTCTAGTCTCGAGCATCACCAGACGCCAAAACATCGGTTCAAATAAAAATTATTGCCTGTAGGCTAGGAATTAATCCGTAGCTTAACCGATGCGCCCATTCTTCGACAGGGTATAAAGATTAATTAGGGTAGCAACCGAATCAAGCAACCGATGCTCATTCAACCAAGCGCCGGGTAAAAAGAACAAACGCCGGACAACAGCGACAAAATCTAACCCAACAATTTTTTAATTAAACCGAGAGAGCTTCCCTTCAAGATCGAGTAACCCACCCGCAATCCCTTTAAGTCGAAATCGATTTCCCAATCTAGTAGAACCTCCAGATCCGAATAAATTATGACTGGACACCAATTAAAGCTGACCTAGCCAAAAACATTAGTCTATCACCCCCGATTAAATATTTTGAGCAGATAAGTCTGAAAATTTAACTAAATTAAAGTTAAAGCGTCTCCAACGACGTCAATGGCCTTAGCGGCTAAAAACTACGGCTGCTTTGATCGAAACGACACAAACCCAGCTGAAATTATTTCGACTTTAATCAGAGTTTCTTAACATAGGAAAAGTTCGACTACAGAGATAGGATGACGTCGATCCTGCTAGAGACGGGAAAGTAGGGTCAAAAGATCGCCCGTTATTTTAAAGCTTTTATCTATCAATTAGACCAGGATTTTAGAACCAACGCCAGCTAGTTAAACAAGGGGATATCAAACATCGGGTATTGGGACCAAAAAACATGGTGACTCTAGTCAGTTAACAAACACAGATTTAAAATAAGACATGTTTTCTAGAACCTCGCCGAGACCTAGCGCTACTGAAAGCAAAGGGTTCTCTGGAACATGAACCGGAAGTCCTATTTCCTGAGAGAGGCGCTTATCCAGACCTTTTAAAAGGCTACCCCCACCGGTTAGATTCAACCCATCCCGGCTAAGATCGATCGCAAGCTCCGGCGGAGTCTGGCTGAGCAGCAATTTGATTAAGTTGACGAATTCGGCAGTAATATCCACCAAGGCTTCGCGGATATCTTCGCTGGTGAGATTAACCATTTTAGGTATACCGGTGTGAACTTCTTTCCCCCGGCATTGAAAACTTTGAGTTTCTTCAAGCGGTATCGCCGAACCTATAGTCATTTTGATGCGTTCAGCCATATTTTCGCCCACAACCAGATTATATTTACGCCTCAGATATCGAGCGATAGCCAAAGTGGATTCGTCCCCAGCTACCCGACAAGATTCGATAACAACTATCGTCCCCAGAGAAATAATAACACCTTCTGAGGTGCCACCACCCAAATCCAGAACTAGTCGGGCCACCGGTTCGGTTGTTTTAATTCCCAAGCCGATAGCGGCCGCCAGAAGTTCATCCACTAAATGAATGCTTTTACCCCCGGCCTCTTTAGCCGCTTCTACGATAGCTCTTTTTTCCAATTGGGTAACCCCCATCGGTACCCCTACCATAATTTTAGGGCGAAAGAAGCAACGCTTAGCTCCGGCCTGAACTAAAAAATGTTTGATCATCTCTTGAGCCACAACAAAATTACTTATGATCCCACTTCTCAAGGGACGAACGACCTCTAAGCCTTTAGGAGTGCGTCCTAGGTAGTTTTTAGCCTCCTGCCCCACTGCCAACACCCGGCGAGATTCCGTTTCTAGCGCCACCATAGAGGGTTCATTGACTACAATACCATCACCTTTACGATAAATCAGAGTATTAGCTGTACCCAGATCCATGGCCAAGCCACCGGTTAAAGATAAGACTGACATAAAATACGTCACCCGTCGTCGTTATCGTCGTCAGCCAGAGCCGTCAAGGCGATTTCTAAAAGTTGCTCGGGACTTAGCCCGTCACAAGGATAGGTAGCCATGGCCGGAAAAAGGCCCAGCTCGGCCCGGCCGCTAGTCCCGATTAAAGGCCAGTTTTCCAGGTTTTTTTTAAACCTAATAATAAAAGCTTTAGCTTCAGCCGCATCAGCAGTGGGGGCGGCCAGGGTAAATACACCATAAGAGATATGCCCTAATCGCCAGGTTGATCTAAGATCTTCTTTAAGCTGGGCAGCAATAGATTTAAGCAGGCTCCCGGCCGCTTCCTGACCCTGACGGGTAGCAAATTCCCCCAAGCCAGAAGTGGCTAAAACATATAAATCTACTCCTTCACCTTTGATATCAGCTACTTCCATCATGTGATGAAGACTTTCCAAAAACTGGCCGCGATGAGGCAAGGAAGTTTGAGAATCAACCTGATCCAATTCCATTACCTTAAGAATAAGCCGATCCATGTGCAATCGAGCAGCTAAACGATCCACTATACATTCCAAAGCTTCCGTAAAGATGGGGTTTAAGGTTTCTCCGTCAACGCCGGCTAAGATCAAAGCCCCTCTAGGTTGGTCGTTATATAAAACTGGCCAGCCATAAAACGAACGAAAACTATTTAAGGGCTCATTTTTCTGAAAAATAAAAGATTTTTGACTATTAGTTTTAAAGCGGTCGATGGTCAAGGGTTTAAGTTTAGTATGAACCCAGCCGGCCAGGCCTGACGATAACAGATATTTGGTGGGTATTGTCTTTGGAACGTTATTGCTAGTAGCCGCTAGATAATAATGTTTTTTATCGTGACCTTTGAGTACAGTGAGAAAGACCCAGGTTAGACCGGTAAAATTACGGATCAGTTCCAAAGCTGAAGTTAGACCGCCGCCCTCATGGTCAGAACGCGACAGACAGAATTCGAACCTTTTGCACAAGGTGCAGATTTTGCCGCCTAGGGAAGCGAGTGGATCGGCCGAATTGGCCGACGCGTCACCACCGGCAACCCCGCTAATTTTGCGTGGGGATACTCCCCCGACTAGACGCTGCAAAACGCGGGCTATGATTTGACCAAATTGCATAAATAATTCGTAACTCTTATCTGTAAAAATATAGCGTTGTTTAAAATTAGTGCCACTATCCCAAAAATATCCGACAGGGGTATAACCATGAAAAACTTTAGTCCCTCACCACAGGTATAAAACGAAAGTCATTCAAATTCAAAAGTAACCTGATCTATATTAACCGGCTGACCGAGTTATGTATTTTCAGTTCAGAAGCCCATCACGAAGCTGAATTAGAGCCGTTTGATTCATATTTTTAGAAAGGCTTCATATACGTTCGAAAATTGAAAGGATGGCCCTTATAATCAGTCATAAACAGGATAATATCATAATTACTTAAATCGATGAAATAATTATCTAATATAATTTTAAACTCAGGATCGTCTCCAGGATTATGGCTTTGCAGCGATGTTATATTGGCCGGTATCTCTTTTAATCTTAGGCACCAATTATTAAAATACTCCTCTTTAAAAAGTTATTTTTTAGTGTAGCATATTGTTCCTCTAAGTTAAACCCCTCAAAAATTATAAGGATGCACAAAAAAATAAGCATCCTTTTTCTTTAACTTATCTACCCATTTCAAGCTTAAAATGCCTAAAGAGAACCTCTTCAAGATTTTATTTTTAAAATCCACTCCTGGCTTTGGACATTAAGGTTAGAGTGTACTTGCCACTTTAACATCCCATTGCATCGCAGGTTGCTTTAAACGTCGCTGGAATACGATTTTATTTTCGTTCTCAATGGCTCCGTTACTAATAAGTCAACCTTTTCTATATCTATTTAGCTAGTTCAATTAATAAGTAGCTAAAGTCAAGAAAATTTTTATAGAAGAATAAATTAAAGGCTATTTAAGTTTCATACACTTTGCTGATTTGGTAGTACCTCTCGCCTTTATTGTCCAGCACTTACTTAGCTTGATCTTTTTTTCGCAACAGTTAATTTTTACCTATTGAAGCGTCTTCGTTCATTTTTAACCTTTCATCGAACAGTGGTCTTAAATCTAAGTTTTTTTATTTTCCTAAGGTCGTAATATAATATTTTCCATATGCACTACAATCAAAAAATATTTGGCCTCGACCTTTCACTGCTCAATTTTTTTCATAAAGTTAAAAAGGCTATCAAGGAACTTTATAATGATTTCCGAATTGAGTCTTTCTAACCTGATTGAAATTATTTATTTCAATATATTACTAAAAGATACTATTTATTACTGGACACTACTTATGGATCGGAACAAAATAAAGGCTTTTTATTACGACGAAGTGAATAAATCTGTCTAAGTAAATGTAGCCCTTTTACTGGCTTAATTCTGAGTATCCCTATTCATTTAGCAAAGGAATAAGCTATTAAAGCTCTAAATAAGAAGACTGTCTGAATTTTTTTCTTCTTAAAACTTTTAGCCAGCTACCCTCTAATTTTCAGCTAGGCTAACTGGAGTCCGGTATTCTTTAGCTTCTGTTTCCCCATCGGCAAAGGACAGTTCCCGCCAAGCCTCACACATATGCCACTCGACATAACAAGTTAGCCTACACAAAAAGATATAAGCCCCGACTCTTTGTTCTAGCCAATAATGTATAGGCTATATTCTTAATATCAACCCTCTTTATCATTCTAAAAATCTACTCTATCCGGGAAAAATTTGTTAGCGCGAGCACATTCCTCCAGGCTCATCTCATCTTTATTAATTAATGTTTTAATTATATAGATTCCATTCAATATTAACTCCTGCTCTATACTAAAATGTAGCGATATGAGCTAGATGAGGCTTCATCAATTTTAAGAATAAAATATTTTTAGCTTTTTTACAATTTATCTTATACCTGACAGTCAAACAGGTAATAACTCGGCCATAATTCTTAATCTATTAAACAAAGTTATGACCGACAAACCAAACATCAGTATCATCATGTAGGTCAAAAACATCTTTAAAGCCCGAAAAATACTTCTGGAATTGAGCTAAGATGTGCTGACCCTGGATATCATCATACCCAAAATGGATAGCGTGAACTTTTTAAAAAACTCATGATTTACCGCCCTCTACCGATCATAATCTATTTCACCATCGCTAAGAGCGGTAGCCAGACGAAGTACCACAGCGACAGGATTAGGGCCGCGGACATCATCAACAAAAGAAAGACCTAATCTTTACAAAAGTAGCTGAACACGGTTAAGAAGGTATATATCCAAAATTTAGTCCGCCGCAAAAATACCATTAGCCATAAGTATAAAGAAGAAATAACCAATATCTGAATCAACCCAAGGGTTCGGGCTGCCAGCCGTAGCGGCCGACAAGAGCCACAAAACGGCAGTCGCCCAAAAAGCGGCGTTCAGCCAATTGGCCAGCCTGATCTTTGACTAGCAGAGTCAGTTTCTGGCTCGCAGCGCTGGGGCCGACGGGAATAATTAAGCGACCACCAGGGGCCAGCTGTTCCATAAGGGGCTGCGGCACGCGAGGGGCCCCAGCGGAAACAATAATGGCGTTATAAGGGGCCATCTCCGACCAACCCCAGGTACCGTCAGCGAGTATTGAATAAATATTTTTAAAATCCAGGCGGCTTAAATTATCCCGGCCCTTATTAAATAAAGGTTCCAGACGTTCAACCGCAAAGACCTCGGCCGCAAGGCTAGCTAAAATAGCCGTCTGATAACAGGAACCGGAACCAACTTCCAACACCCGGTCAGAAGGTACAAGGCGTAAGGAAGCCACCATTAAAGCCACTATATAAGGCTGAGAAATGGTCTGCCCATAACCGAGGGGTAGGGACCTGTCACTATAGGACTGAGCGGCCTGAGCCTCATCGACAAAAAAATGTCGGGGAATAGCGGCCATAACTTCCAGAACACGCGGATCTTGAAGCCCACGCCTTTTTATTTGCTGAGCTACCATTTTGCGACGGGCAATGCGGTAATCCTCGGCTTTAACGCGGCCGACGGCCGATACGGAGCCAGTCAAAGATCCATTCCGCTGGCTAACAAACATGGG
The DNA here is from genome assembly GCA_001577715.1 of Candidatus Adiutrix intracellularis. Classification (GTDB taxonomy): domain Bacteria; phylum Desulfobacterota; class Desulfarculia; order Adiutricales; family Adiutricaceae; genus Adiutrix; species Adiutrix intracellularis. Next base: position 10,985 of record LQAA01000065.1, read on the forward strand.
CTAGACACCATCCGGATCGGACCGCCTTCCACCGGCATATTTAAAGTAAGACCCCGGCCAACAACTGCCCCAGCCAAGGAGCTTTCCAAACAAAACCGCCGCCCCCCGGCGCCACGGATGTTGGTAACATGAGGATGACGCCGCCGAAAATAAACGTTTAACCCCTGGTCCCGAGCCAGCACCAATGCCGAAAAACCGTCTACAGCGGTCTTTGCCCCCGCGGCAACACTCAGCTTCTGATCAAAGCCACACAAAAGTCCGCTAAAAAAAGAATTGCGGGCGGGTAACCCGCCCCCCCGATGAGTCCGGCGATAGTTCTGCCACAAGCTTTCTGTACGTTCCATCAAAAAATGGAAGACATGCTCGGCCAAACACACATTTTCCGGCCACCCCAACAACTCTAAATCCTGCCCTTCAGTATCCGTCTGGGGGGTGTAGGTAGGCACAAAAATAGCTCGAACGAAATAATGGCGGCCCAGAATATGAACGATCCAAACTAGGCGCTGATCAATGCGGCGTAAGTTTAAGTTGAGCTGACGGTATTCATAAGCGACCGAGCCGATCTGAAGTTCAGGGTCTTCTAATCGCTCCAAGTTATGGCGGGCCATAAGGCGGGCGGCAGCATCCATAGCCGCCTGGGCCTCAGCTTCAACCGGCGAGCCGGTTAGAGCCAAAATTTTACGCACTTTCTCTAGAATCCGCCGCCCCGGGTCCGAAAACGAAGCTGCCTCGCGAACAGGGCAGGGGCAACGGTCTTTCAAATCCACCGCACCACTCATATAAAAAGGGTCCACCCCCAAAAATTCCCCCATACGCCTAAAAGCCGGGCCATGAGGCAGCTGACCGACCTTCGCCTCTGGGATAACCAGATCACTAACCAATTGATGGGCTGTTTCATGGCCTAAAACACCTAGTACCGCCGACCAGGGATACTCCAGAAGCAGTTCTTCGCTTAAGAGCAAACGTCTGTCCTTCTCTAGCCAGATCCCCCAGGCCGCCTGGCCCTTCATCAAACCAAAAGTAACGGGGGCTTTAAGCCGAACCCCTTTGCACCACAAAAGAGTTTGGTAAGCCTTTTCAATCCGTCGCAGCCAGGCCGCCCTGAAACGGCAACTTTCCTGCTTGAACTCAAAATTATCTTTCCTCCCACGCATCAATCGCCCCAGTGGAAGGGAGAAAAACTGGTGTCCCGATCATAGACATCAGCATTTTCCGTCCGCTTCACTTTCCGCACCACCATCAGGGTAAAGGGCAGCAGCAGTAATTCAATCCCCACTTTAAAAACATAGTTGGACCAGACCAAGTTCCACCACAGCCCCCACCCCAGAACACCCATAAAAGCTATCGAAGCAAAAAGAAGAGTATCCAGAATCTGCCCCGCAGCGGTGGAAGCGATAAGGCGAAACCAGAGATGGCGGCCCTCGGTTTTAACCTTAACGCGGGCTAGAACATAAGAATTGGTAAATTCACCCACGAAATAGGCCACTAGACTGGCCATCACGATACGAGGTACCTGCCCCATAACAGCTTTCCAAGCCGCGGCTTCTCTCCAATCTTCCGCCGGATCAAATAAGCCGACCAGAGCAATGGTAGCAGCAGCAACAATAAGAGCCAGAAAGCCAATCCAAATAACTCTACGGCTCCGTTTATAACCATAGACTTCGGTTAAAAGGTCGTTAAAAATATAGGTAAAGGGAAACATCAGGGTACCGGCATCGAAATTTAGGTCTCCAATAAAGTGAATAATGCGAGTAGAAATCAAATTGGAGACTATAAACAAAGTGATAAAAAGGCCGGTTATAAGATCCAGATATTTGAATGATCGCGCTTCAGTCATAGTCGTCAAACCCTTTCCGACTTCTAAAATAAAGCGGCTGAAGCCATAGTCAAAAGACCAACAGCCCAACACCACCAGGAAAAAACACTGAAATCATCTTTTTTCAAAAATTTGATCAAAAGCGCTAGAGCTAAATAGCCGCTAACGGCGGCCACAACCACGCCAACCACAAACTGGAGGGCGGTAAAGCTACTTTCCAACCTACCCTTAGCCTCTAAAATAACGGCCCCAAAAATAGCCGGAATAGAGAGTAAAAAAGAAAAGCGCGCCGCCGTCAGCCGTGATAGACCAAGGAAAAGACCGGCACAAATGGTAAAGCCGCTACGAGAAAAGCCGGGAACAATGGCCACACTCTGAGCCAGACCAATTAAAAAAGCGTCGCTGATAGTCATGTATTCGGCCTCACGCCCATTTCGACCCCGTCGGCCGGCTAAACGCAAAACTATACCCGTAATGACCAGGGCCGCTCCCACACCGCCAGTTGAATCAAAACTTTTTTCCAAAATATCTTTAAAAAATAAACCGATTAGAGTGACCGGCAGAGTCCCGATTATAAGCAGAAGACCAAAACGAAAGTCGGGCCTGGTCTGGTAAAGGGTTTTTAAGCGAACCGGACACACAAGAACCCCGGGTAGAAAGCGTAATTCCAGAAAAAGAACAGTCAAAGTTTTACGGTAAAAAATAAAAACAACTGCTAAAGTACCCAGATGCAAGGCTACGTCAAAGGCTACTTCCGACCCGACCAGCCCAAAAAGAATCTGAACCAACACTAGGTGACCAGAAGAAGATATGGGTATAAATTCCCCCAGACCCTGAATCAAACCCAGAATGACCGCCTTAACCAACAAAGGCATAACCCGCCGTCCCGGCTCTTACTTAACCCGCTCTATATATTCACCGCTACGAGTATCTATCTTTAAAATATCGCCCTCATTAATAAAAAGAGGTACCTGCACGATCAAACCAGTAGAAAGGGTAGCTGGTTTAATAGCGCCAGTAGCGGTGTCACCTTTAAGACCAGGGTCACTTTTAGTAACTTCCAGATTAACAGTAGTGGGGAAGTCCAGGCCGATGGGCTGGCCCTTATAGAGATTGATCGTGAGATTCATATTTTCTAGAAGGTAAAAACGGCTGTCACCAACCTGAGATTCGGTAAGATGAAGCTGTTCATAGGTGGTTTCATCCATAAAAACATAGCCATCCTTGGCGTCGGAATAGAGATACTGAACATTTTTTTCTTCTAAATCAGGACGATTCAGTTTTTCGCCGGATCGGAAAGTTTCTTCCAACACCCGGCCAGTGAGCAAATTTTTTATTTTAGTGCGAACGAAAGCGCCTCCCTTACCAGGTTTAACATGCTGAAACTCAACTATAATATAGGGTTCACCCTTAAACTGAACTTTGAGACCGCGACGGAAGTCACTAGTTAAATACATAGTTCTGGCTCCTAAAGCAAATATAATTTACTAAAAATTATTTTAGAATAAAGTATCACAAATTAATATGAAATCAAATAGTTTTTTAAATTAAGACCCGCCGGGAATATAATTCTGAACCCACCTCAAAGACTTGTTTTAAGTTATGTTGATTGTCTCCTCATACATCTCCCAAAAAAAGAAGCATCTCGATCTAATTTCTAAGGTAAATTCCGGACTAGAAGGTCAAAATTATACTATAATTAATATGATTACTCAATTAAAAATCAAATGCTTCATATGTTTTTAAGGACCGACTAAATATATCGGCGTAAGGTAGATCCTTCAACGCAAAAGTTTATCCCCTTGGCTAAGTACTCCAAGACCTTGTGAGGGTTGTCAATCGCTTTAAACTTGAAGCTTCCAAGCAGATTATCATTATCTGCGATTAAAATTAGACTATCTTTTTAACCGATAAGACCTTTTATAAATTTTTAGAACCTAGAAACCAAACGATAAGGTTAAGGTAAAAGTAATTTTTTAAGTTATCATACATTCGTCGTAAAACTCAGCCGATATAAATTTTCCACATGTAAAGTATACGCTATTCTACAAGCTTAAAATATACTAGATCAAAATATATAAGCAGAGGTATCGCTAATGCGGAAGACTAATACTCAACTTAATAAAATAATATAAACATTGAGACCTCTTTTTTTGGTTACTTGGGTTTGATGCCAGACTATCCAAGAAACTTAGCTTAGTAAATCTTTTTGATAAACTTATGCCGAAGACTCAAGTTTATAAGATCATTCATACAGAAGATAACTTTAGCTTTCGTCTTAAACGGGTTTTTGTTGCAACGCAGGTAACTTTATTTTTTTCCTACAACCAGGCTTTATCCAAGATGTCGGCGCCAGCGACTTAAATAAAGCCGTGATAAGTAAACTATTGGATAAAATTTACAACTTTGGCCCAAACTAAGCTTTTTTAACTGACGCTACTCCGCATATTAACTAAAATACGAAAAAACGACCTAACTAGTTTCCATACGAACACCACTAAGACTCTAACGGAGTTAGAAGCCTTGTTTTATTAGGAAAATAAATTAACGGCTAGCGAAAACGACGAGCGTTATTCGTTTTATAAAATAACTTCTAACTACGTTAAAACCAGGCAAAGATAGTTTCCCAGCTACTCTCTAGAAATAGTGAAGAAAAAAGAAATAATCTTTAAAGTTTATTTAAAGAAGTAGTTTTTAAAGGCCCAAGAGACATTAATTAATTTGAAAATAGATAGTTCGCTTATGCAGTTAATGCGCGAGCAGAATCCACAAAAAGGATTAAGTTGTATGAGTTGCTAGAGTTTGAAGTCAATGTCCATCATGGAAATAACTACGCTACAGATCAAAAGGGATATCCCAAAAAAAATAAAGCCCTGCGGAAAATTTATTTTATTAAGGCTAAATTACACGAAAACGCTGAGGCGATAGCTCGGAAACTGCGTAGTTTGTACAGTTTATTTTAGCCAATAATTATGTGTTCTTGTCTGATCCAGAGTTATTAAAAATCTACAAGGAATAGGGATAGGCAGGTTAAACAAAATTTTTTAAAGAGAGAGGAACATATTGCAACGTTAGCTTTCATAATGGTGCTGTAGTTAACACTCTATATTCTCTATTAGAGATAAAGTTACGGAAAGACTTATATAGCAAAGGCTTAGCAGTTCCAAATAGCCTAAAAAAGATACCTAATAACCTACACCGAAATAGGCAACCAGCTTTTTTTGCGCAAATATACGAAACGAAGATTTTATTTAATAGAGTTCTCATTAAAATCAACCTGATCCGTATAAAACAGGACAACTCAACCCCTACTATTTTAAATGTATTTAGGAATAATTTTAAAAAAGTATCTTCTTGCGAAAGCTCTTGATAAGTGTGTACTTCAAGAATAATTATCGAGGATAAGCACACATTCGTTAGGAGAAATTTCACAGTTAGGCTTTCTTACTCACCAAATAAATTTAAAATCATAACTAAAAGGATATTTTACTATAAAATATTATAATCACTCATAAGAATAAGAAACTTATTTTTGTCTAATTTTTCTGACTGCCTAAAAAATTAATTAATATTTTGGAAGCCTAATTAGCATAATAAGAAGCAAATAAATCTATTCTAATAGATTAATACTATAACTATGTAACATTGTTATATAATTTTTAGTACCCCCCTGAAAAGTAAAAAACCTAAAACCACTCCTATCAAATATATAATGAAGATGTGGAAAGCCTATAAAAACACGGTGATAGAATTTAAAAAACCAACTCTGGAATTGAACGTATTTAAGGATACTTCATTAATATTCCTAAAATTAAAGCGCTTATTGTCGACACCGAAAATGGCTAATTAGAATTATCAGCGTTTATATCAGGTGCCGAAACCAACATTTTATCGGCCAGAGCTAAAGCTTCAGGGCCAGGGACGGTTCCACCCAGCATACGGGCCAGTTCCTGAGCGCGCTCGGCCTGGCTGAGCCTAGTTATAGTAGTAAGGGTGCGGCCGGTCACCGGGTCGGTTTCTTTAGCCACCACGAAATGGCGGCCAGAAAGAGCGGCCACTTGAGGTAAATGAGTAATGACTATGAGCTGCTGCCGGTTGGCTAGAGTCGCCAAGCTCTCGGCCACGGCCCCGGTGACGCCCCCCCCCAAGCCCGCATCAATTTCATCGAAAACTACTAACTGATCACTGGGGTGGTTTTCCAGAATTTTTAAAGCTAAAAGAATTCTAGACAACTCACCCCCGGAGACGATTTTGGCCAGAGAACTTTTCCCTTCACCTGGATTAGGGCTGAATAAAAAATTAACCCGATCAAAACCGTTGACACTAATCTGCTTTTCAACTTCCTCTGAGTCATCCGCCTTAGACGGAGCTTCCACCGTTACCTCAATTTCAATTTCCGGAAAACCCAATTTTTTAAGGTTACAAACCAGAAGAACGACCAGACCGCAGCTAGCTATCTGCCGGGCCTGATGAAGTTTTTGAGCCGCGCTCACCGCTTTATCTAAAGCAGCTGCTTTCTCCCTAGCCATATTAACTAGATCTAGACCAGTCCGGTCTAGCCGGTTAAGAGTTTCCGTCAAATAGCGACCGCGTTCGATAATGTCGCCCAAAGATAACCCATACTTGCGCTTAAGCTTAGCTAGAGCGTTTAAACGTTCATCTACCCATTCCAAACGTTCAGAGGAGATTGTGAAATTACGATTGAAGATTTCCAGATCGGCCGACAAGTCGACCAACTGATAATACGCTTCGTCCACTATGGTCAGAAAAACATTCAACCGCGAGTCTAAGGCAGCTGCTTTTTCAAGATGGCGGCGAATATGGTCAAGTTTTTCCACCACATGGCCCGGTTCACCATTCAAACTTTTAGCGGTAGCAATCAAATTTTCAGCCAGGCAACCGCTATCTTTAGCCGCATTTTTTTCTGCTAAAAGAGCTAAATCTTCTTCCGGTCCAGGGGCAAGCTTCTTTATTTCATCACGCTGGTACTCATATAGATCGCGTTTTTCTTCGATTTCTTCAAATTCAGCTTTTATTTTACTCAGTTTAGAGGCTGCTTTAGTTAGGTTTTGTCTGGCCGACCGCATTTCCGCCAATAAATCGCGGTGGCCACCGAAGCGATCTAAAAAATCTAAAAGACGACCAGGCTTAATCAAAGCTTGCTGATCATGTTGACCGGAAATACTAAAAAGTTCTTCGCCTAAGACAGTCAATTGAGACAAAGTCACTGGAATGTCTCCCACATAGGCCCGGCTCCGACCGGTAGTAGTCAAGACCCGGCGCAAAATAATCTCTCCGGTAAGTGTACTTCCCAAAACTTTTAAGCAAGGGTCTAAAGATTTCGGCTTGTCCAAATAAAAAAGACCAATTATTTCAGCTTTATCAGCCCCGATTCGCACTAAATCAGCAGTCCCCCGACGACCCATTAATAAACTAAGGGCTCCCACCAGAATACTCTTACCCGCCCCGGTTTCACCAGTCAGTATATTAATCCCAGCAGCGAAGTTAATAACCAACGATTCAATAATGGCCAGATTTTTAACGGTAAGTTTAATTAACACGTCTCAACCTCGACGCTCCTGCAAAATCCGGGATACGGAACTTGTCATTTCTGTGGCGGCTCGAGCCAGGTCTTCGGGCAAAGTTCCTAGACCACAGGCAGTGGTGATAAGAGCCCGCCCGGTCAGAAGTTCTCCAGGTACACCGTTATGCTCTAAGCCTTTCCAGGCGTCCAACAGTTTACGGACTAAAAAATCAGAGCTTAGATTCAAGCTGAAACTAGTAGCCGGGACTATGCCCCAGGCAATAAAACCACCTCGCTCCAAAAAGGATCGGATTTGTTTTGGATATAAACAAAACTGTTCCATGACTGTAAAAGCATCGAAGTTTATGATGTCTAGATCCATTTCCATCATCATAGCCCAATCAGTGTTGCCGCAGACATGACAACCTATGAGAGCCGGGCCATCTTCGCGAATTATCGCCCCAACCCAGTTCATAGTTTCCTTAACTATATCAGCGGAGAGATTGGAGAAGGCCGAGCCAAAACTAGTCAACCCAGGCTCATCAATAAAAACCACCGGAATGCGGCCAAGGGCTCGTATCCGAGCCGCCTCCCAAGCAGCTTTGCCGCCGAGTCCCAGAGCCATCACTTCCCGCAATTCCGGGTCATCTATCAGCGTACTCTCACCATCTTCCATCTGAATCATTTGACCGAAAGTCACCGGACCGATTACCTGTACTTTTAAAAATTCCGGACCAAAAGCCGGGTTTTGGGTAGCCTGCTGTAAAAAAGCCTCAAAGCTTAGACTAGCCTCTGGAGATAAGGCCAGAAAATCACGTTCACCGATCAAAAATTTGGCATAGAAATCAACTAAATCATTTTCCCGCCAATACCGCTTAGCCCGTATTTTCCGCTGGGCGGGGTTAATTAAAAGAGCGGGCAACCCAGCCAGAGCGCTCCAAAACATATCTTCCCAAAAATTTATTTTAACTAATTGAGGGGTGGCCGGAATATCTAATTTACTAGCATTCGCCAAGGCCTCGGCCACGCTACCGTAAGGTACAGAACCAATAGCGGTAGTAGCGAAAGGTTTTGGTTCAAGCATAGCGAATCTCTCCTAAAGAAAGTTTATTTGAATCGACCAGACGGAAAAAAGATCTCTACCAGCAGCATTAAGGATCTTGTTAAAAAGCGAAAGTTTGAACATTCTGACATTGAAAAAAATATTCCCGGACAGGCAACGGACGACCAATTTGTGAGGATGCCCATTTTGACTAGGCCACCGGGGTTTAATATATTGGCTAATAAAATTGATTAAACAATTGGGAGCTAATTTTTTAAAAGAAGGAAAATAAACCAGGCGGCCAACGAATTCGGGTGAGGTGGTATTAACAGCTAGAATAGCTTTACATTCCAAAAGGCTCAAATGCCTGATTAAAACTTGATCTAAACCCCCAGATTCAACTACAAGATCAAAGTAAAGGTATTCCCAAAAACCACCCTCGCCAGTTTTGAAATAGACAACGTTTTTCATCGAGGTCATGATCCATTCCGATTCCAGATTTTTTCCGGCTAAAGCTGAAAAGGCTCGGGGTATTCAAACCGAGAGACAGCCGATACCTCCAGCCCAATTATAACCAACGACCCGGCTAAGAATAGACTGAAAAGACTACGACAGGCCGCTTTTCTTACTCCTTCAAGAAACTAGCACCCCAGAGCAAAACCCTCACTATTCCGGGCCTAATCGATAAGGCTTAATTCTTCAGCCAAAACTTCTAACTTAACTAAAATATCAATTATAACTTGAACCATCTCTAAGATCTTAGAAATTAAAATCTAACACAAGATCGGCAGTTTATCCTTGTATTTTTCTAGTTAACGGATACACATCTGACGCCAAAAAAGTTCTTTAGTCAAAACGTCCACCTGACAGGTCTAGCGATTGAATTTTGTTTTCAACACTCCTACCTAGTCTCCAGTCTTAGCCCCTATTAATTAATAACCGCCCCGGCCGCTTTCAGACGACTATTATTCTTAGCCGAATCGTAATTCGCCTAAATAAATTCACTTTTGAAAGTAGCTATTTCCATTATTTTTTGCTGAAACTTCCTATTCTATTCAGTCATATTTTTTCTAGTCGGGCTAGTTGCTCTCTGATCCGAGCTAACTCAGTCACTACTTTTACAAACGAATCGGCCAGGAAAGCCATTAGCGGGCGGAGTTCATCCAATCAATATTTTAAAAAAGGAGGTGCCACCTCAAGGGGCATTGTTCCAACTGAACCCATTATAATGACGCTAGTTTCATCTTTCAAATAATAATCCAGATCGGGGAAGTTAGTTAATCCTCAGCTTTTTCCAGCCGTTGACCAAAAGTTAACTACCAGAAGCTCCACCTTAGCCAGACTAATTTTTTGCTTTTCCAGTTCCCCTAATGAGGTCCCACAAGCCATTGAAGCCCCTCCTTCCTCCACCTAACGACCTCATTTAATCGTTTACGATAACGTTCGCTGCGTAAATTCCAAGGTCGTGCTCATCTTTTAGAACGATGCTTAAAGCGGATTTTATTTTTGTTTAATCCCTGATTTAAGCAGGTTTTATGGCAACTTTTCTCGATTAGGGCGCGTAACTCTTTCCCGGAGCAGACCCAGATAACTACTTAATATTCTGGGTTTTTTCAACTACCACTAACTAACCTAAACAGTTCCGATGATCTCTATTTCTCTGGCGATCACATCTAGCCTCAGGTTAACTTCCCACAGATTAGTTTTAAATTTAAGTTGTTCGGTAAAAATTTCCATCGCCGTCCTTCCCCGAACTAACTGATATTCGCTGCGCCAAAGAATTCCGGCCAAAATTCTAATAAAAGGAAGCAATTAATCAGCAATATTTTCTTCCAATTCAGCCAGCTGATTAGCCACCTGGTCTTTCTGAACTTTAATATTGGCCAGCTAAACGGTCAATTACCATTTTTCTTCTTACAGTTATCCGTTTCTGGCGGTCAGAATCTTTTTCCCCTCTGCCGCAAATTGAGCCAATTCTGACAGTCTGGCTTGATCCTCCTATACTTCTTTCAGATCGTTCCGTTCTTTTTTCAGGTTATCCCGTTCTTTTTCCAAAGCGACTAGATTAGAACGCAAATTTTCTTCCCCCCTAACCAGATTCGACAGCCGTTTAAGAACCACCTTTTTTCTTCAGCCAGGGCAGCTAGGTAAGTGACCAGATAATTTCCAACCTGATCTACAGCCAAGATTTCACGGCGAGCCTGATCTAATTAGACTAGAATCTTATTTCGCTCTCTTTCCATATCAACCGTTTTCAACCATACCGAACCTAGTTTGACCCTTAATTTTTGACGGGTTACAACCAAATGTAAAAGATTATGTTTCTAGCGGATCAAAGTGATATTCATAAGTTCCCATTTAATCTCTAATTAGGACAGCCACCGGTATCCGTGGCTGATGGTCTTTTTTAGCGAAATGTGGTCTAGCTCAAAAGATACAGCTGTCGTCTGAGAACGGCCGCAACCTCGTTCAAATCTGGGCAAATACGGCTGGTTTAAACTAATTTCTCTTGATAACGGTCTAATCCTGCAGGCGGAGATTCAACCTTAGCTAAGGTGGAGGCCAGACGGAGGGGCTAAACCTACATTAGGGTCGCTACCTTTTGCATTCTTTATTTAAATTTTTTCAACCCCCGCGAAGCTCTTCTAGACGACTAGATAATTTCCGACGCGCGGCTGCTAATTTTTACCGTTCTTTGCCTTTAACATCTTTAAATACAATTTAATTTTTTTATACCGCGAGCGAGCCTGAGTGAAAAAAGCAGCCAGGGTTGAATCTTTACGAGCTAATTCAATCCACTCAAGCCTTAGTTATTCTTTTTCTTTAATCAAGTTCAGCCGCTTAAAGTTAATTTCTTTAAAAAAACAACTTCGCAATCTAAAGCTTTGAGCAGACTATTTTTTAAATACCTCACCTCTCCCATAGTTTCCCGAGCTATAGCTAATTGTTCGTCCAGATGTTCTTCCTCAACTACAACCGTATCAAGATCCCCAAACCAAACGTTAATTTCGGTCCCCCATTCAAAGCGAGGTTCACTGAGGTTTTCTCGTTATCAAACTGCCAAAAAGAGGCTGCAGAGACGGCATCTGACTATTTTAGTTTTAGTCTAGCATGAAATTACGCATCGTAACGCTTCAAGAAGTTCCAAAGCTTTATTTAAAAGTTTCTAAATAATTTACAACCACTCTCCGGTTAGGAGTAGATGATACAACAAATCTCCCAGGAGTAACTGTGCGCGACTAAACGAACGGACGGTGGCTAGAAAAAAATTTTCAAAACTAACGAAGTATCTCAAGCGAACGGTCAGGACAAAATATAATTGAACCATTCCCCGGCACCGTTCTATAGTGGGCCGACACAACGACAGAGCGCCCCGAATTACGGTTTCCAGACAATAACTAATTTCCACGGCCCCGCCGCCCAGTTAGGCGCCGTTTCATATCCATTAAAAAAGTTAAGGGCTTTTTATAGTAGAAATAATTTTGGTCACTTTCCCAATCAAATTTTTCTCCGTCAAGCTTAGTTTAGCCAGACAGCGCCCCAGACTGATCTAATCCCGATTCAATTCGGATTCATCCATCATTGAGACCAGAAGGTCACCAAAATCAATAACTACAGAAGCGAGTCCATCTAAACAACAGTAGCCCTCGCTGAGAAGAACTCAGGTTGAAAGCAGGACGGTTTTTAAATTATGGGGCGCTCTGATTAAAGTTCCCTGGTAATAAGTTCCCCGATCCAACCTCCTATTTTCGCTAATTTTAGGCACGGCTTTAAGGAGTAAGTTAACAACTTTTTCCACGCAGTGAGCTTTACTCCACAGACGTTTAGCTTCCCGAAGCTAATCGAAAGCCTCATTTTGAAGGGGGGAGGCAGAGACGGACGGCTCGCAGAAGGTCAACCCGGTTAACTGATAACTCTTACAGGCGACTTTCAAGAAAATTTATAGTCGCATCGAAACTAGGACTTTTAATGGGCTAGTTCTGTTACAAATCGTTTACAACCCGCCTAACCCGTTTAAAATCTACCTCTAAAACCATCAGCACGGACTAGTTTAATTCCAGCCTCTGAGAAAAATACTCTTACCGGGTCACCCTAAAATAACCCCTCCTCCTGAAATTGACTATCCAGGACCAGAATTAAGTAATCTTTCAATGAAGTAGCCCCCAGATATCAAAATATTTCCAAGTTTAAAATTCCTGAGGCGAGAACAGGAACGAAATATAGCCTTGAACAGGGGGAGAAGAATTGCGGAAAAGCCGACCGATTTCTTTGGCTAAGGTCCAAAAGACAGTAAAGTCTGTTTTTTATTTTTTCATTGGGAAACCAAGGAGGGTACGGCCGAAGTTTCCCATAAAGTCCCATCCGCCAATAGTCTTAAGATTGTCCTAGTCTGCAGTACAAAGCCGGATCATAACCAAATATATACTTACAGTTTGAATAAAAATAGAGCGTCCGTTCAACCTGAGTAGCCGAGCATTAAAAAGTGGCATTATTATAATATATCATAAGTGATTAAAAACAACGTAAAAAATAAAAAACCGGCTACCAACTAATTTTAAATCAGTGTCTTAAAAAAACTAACCATCTGTTGAGCAATATTTACAGCTACATTAACTTGAGCTTCGGCCGTAGAAGCCCCCAAGTGAGGCGTGGTGACAAAATTGTCTAAAGCCAGAAGGGGATGGTTTAAAGCCGGCGGTTCAGTTGCAAAAACATCCATCGCGGCCCCAGCAAGGCGACCCGAAACAAGGGCTTCGGCTAGAGCGGTCTCATCGACCAAACCACCCCGGGCACAGTTAATTAAAATAGCTCCGGGTTTCATATGAGTCATAATAACTTCACGATTGATAAGCCCCGTAGTCGTGAGGGTTTTAGGTAAATGCAAAGTCACAAAATTACTATCACCCAGAATTTCACCGAATGTGGCGGGTCTGGCTCCGCCAGCAGATATTTGGAGGTCGGTTAAAAGTGGGTCATGGGCCAGAATATTTAGACCGAAGGCGCGAGTCAATTCAGCCACCCGGCGGCCAACCGCGCCAAAACCGATAATACCGATAGTCTTACCGAAAAGTTCGGTACCGGCCAGTTTGGATTTTTCCCAACGGCCGGCTCGGATCGATTTATCGGCTATCGGGATGTGGCGCACCAGGGCTAGAAGAAGACCGATAACTAACTCAGCCACGGCATTGGCGTTCTGGCCCGGGGTATTAAGAACAGTAACACCCCGTTCTCTAGCCGCATCCACGTCAATGTTATCCAACCCGGCTCCGGCCCGACCCACAACTTTCAGTTTATCGGCTTTGAAGAAAATTTCGGCGGTCACTTTAGTTAAACTTCTAACCACCAAACCGTCATAAACAGCTATAATTTCTTTAAGGTCACCAGCTGAAAGTTCAGGACGATGATCGACAGTAAAGCCAGCGGCTTTAAAGATATTCGAGCAGCTAAGGTCGATTTTTTCACAAATGAGAATTTTAAACATGACGCTTCCTTTTTGATCGTAGGGCCGGTTATTCAACCATTTTTACGTTTAAATTCAGCCATAAATTCAACTAGGGTCTGAACATCAGCCAAGGTTACAGCATTATATAAAGAAGCCCTGAGACCACCTACACTACGGTGCCCACCCAAGCCGACCAAACCCGTCCCTGCGGATTCTTTTTTAAATTTATCATTAAGTTCAACCCTAGGAAGACGAAAAGTGACGTTCATCAGCGAACGGCTGCTGGATTTAGCTGTACCCCGATAAAAGCCGCCACTGTCATCAATAGCCCGATAGAGGGTCTCTGCCTTAGCTTGGTTTAACTCGGTCATGGCCTTAAGGCCCCCGATGGTATTTCTAATCCATTTACAGGTCAGACCAGCAACATAAACAGACCAAACCGGAGGTGTATTGTACATACTCTGGTGCTTGATATAGACGGGATAACTGAGCATATTAGGAACATCTAACCGAGCCCGGTCGGCCATTTCGCGCCGGAGAGCCACTACTGTCAAACCGGCCGGCCCCACATTTTTTTGAGCCCCAGCGTAGATTAGAGCGAAGCGGGATAGATCAATCGACCGGGACAAAAATTCCGAGGACATATCAGCGATTAAAGGGGCCGGAGCCTTAGGGAAAGTTGACCACTGGGTACCACGAACAGTATTATTAGCTGTAAGATAGACGTATTTAGCTTCTGGATCAAAGTCAAAAACTTCTGGAATATAGGTAAAGTCATCATCTTCAGAACTAGCGGCAAGGCGAGGTTTGGCCCCACAGATTTTGGCCTCTTTATAAGCCTTGGTGGCCCATAGGCCGGTATTTATATAATCACAATGGCCACCGGGACCAGCAAAATTTAAGGCGATCATAGCAAATTGGAGACTAGCCCCACCCTGACAAAAAATTACTGCCCATTCTTCATCCAACCCCAGAAGGGCCTTTAGATCAGCCTCAGCTTCAGCCATCATAGCTATAACTTCTTTACCACGGTGACTGTTTTCCATAACTGACATGCCGCTACCCCGCCAGTCAAGCATATCGCGAGCAGCTTCTTCCAGCACTTCCAACGGTAGAGCCCCGGGGCCTCCATTAAAATTAGCAACTCTCATTTCACACTCCCAAAGACGACCTCTTTATTTAATAACGCCTGTTTTATGGCTGAGTTTCATTCTAAAAACAACCGAAAAATACTATAGAATACACGCTTATAGACGTCAAGAATTTTCCGCGCCTCTACCTTCTATTTTCTATTTTTAGCGATTAATTTTTATGTCCCAAACCACATCCGCCGCTAACTTAACTCTTCCCACACCTTAATATGGCCGCTGATCCGGCAGTTTTGGTCAAAAGTAGGGGGAGAAATATGAAAATTATAGCAAGGTAATTGGAACTATAGAAGTTTCTCTAAATATACCTAATTTAGCTGGGTTAGTCAATGAGCATAACATTTCCGTCATATTCCAAATTCTGAAATACCTTAAAATTTTTTGCTGTACTTTTTTATCTTTCGAAGGTTATTTCTAACTAAGTTATTAGTAAAGAGCTCATCTTTGCGGGTCGTGAACCAAAAGGTGTCGTCTTAATAAGCTCATAGCTACACTCTTAAAACTGCGTGATTTTGACTAAGCCACTTGACCTATTTTACCTAGTGATCATATTTATCTCCGGGCCTTTCAGCCCAGCATTTTCTATATTCCTCCAGTACCAAATCCGCCCAAAAAAGCAGATCTGCCTTGGCAGGGTGTACTAACAGACCTGACCGCTGCAACTATTCTCACTGGTTTCCATTTTGGTACCGAGTGGGCGATCAAATTAATTATACGTTTGGAGTTACCTCCCCTCCATCGTCATGGCCCTAATCTAGTTAGCCCCCTTTAAAGGCATCTTACTTAAGCCTGGCCCCAAAAAGTATTTATCCTACTAACATCGATAGTTATTCCGCACCTATGATTAACCATTTATCTACCAAATATTTTTCTGTTGTCCCCTGAATTTAGCGTGGTTATAAATAATATTTTAATTTAGATATTTATTTAAAATTATTGGCTATCTTATAACTCTGAGGATACTTTTGCTACTGGATTAGTTAATTTTCAAAATAGTTGGCTAGATCCCTCAGTCAATTTTGCCGATCATTATCCTTCTAACTACGGGGGTTTTATTTTATCATAACCTCTAGAAACCACCCAGATGATAGTGGTCAGAGGTATACTACTCCGTCCCAGATAGTTTTTCTCCTAGTCTACCTTAATTGATTTTTATGTCTTAATAGCTATTATAGGCATTCTAGCCCTAGAACCGATGGTCAGGGCGCATTTTGCCTCCATGACCGAGACCATACCAACTAAGCGTAATAAAATGAGGGGCGCCCATCGCTGCTGTTTACATTATAGCGTCGTCACACTACTTTATCGCGGTTTTTCTCTTCTAAACATTACCCTTTTCAAAGCCACCGCCAAACGAATGGTAGAAATATCTCCGGTCGAAAAAATTAAACCCGCATACGGGTGTCTAGCCATCAAGCTTAATGAAATCAATAACAGCAATTTATATTAACTTCAATATATCATTGAAAATGGAATACCCATACGTTTCATCATTATCAAAAAAACTAACCCACCTACGATCTAGACCAGTTAGTACCAGCGCAAAAACCAAGTCATCTGCAAACTATGTGACACGGTCATAGATAAATCCACCATCGGATTTCCCAAGGGCTGCACCCTGTACCTCTAAATTTTATCATCTCCTAAGGAATTGTGCTCATAAAAACCCAGGTTCTGAAAAACGAAAAATACTAACTTAAATAACGGAAGAACAATTACGGCTATATTTTAAAAGATGTTGAAAGGAGCCCTGACCCAGTATTGAGGTATGACCTAGAGAATACAACCAAAGATACGATCTATATAACTGAAAAGGACCTGAGTAAAATGAAAATATTTTTTAGGACTTACAACATAGTTAAATTTACTCACTACCTAAAAACCAGAGTCAACAGCGCGGCCGGAGACCTAACTCTAATGGGTACCTAGTTTGATCGGTCCCTAGTCCTACCCACCGATAACAAAGCCAACGTCAGAATAAAGGCTCTAAAGGCATGGTGAGATATAAGTGATTTAAAAGGCGACAACTCCCAGCTTACAAGTACCCTAGGGAGGTAGTTTCTAGCTAAGTAGCCAAAAATTACGGAGGGCAGCAAGTTTACGACTAACTTAGCTAATGGCAATCCGGTAGAACTTATAACTAGAGGTGTTTTTCATAGTGGCGGCCCCGAAGACACTTAGACTTTTGTACCTTTAAAACTGGTTCAGAAATTTTCCAGGCGCCCCGGACTAAAAACCAGATTAACCCATCGGGCCGCTCAAGATCCGGATAGTTTATACCCAAATAAAAAAGGTACTTAGTATTGCACTGGTTACATTAGTCCTGTAACTCGCCAGATTGAAGAAATAATTCTGAGAACACAAGTCAAAGCCGTCTTATAGGTAGCCGAGTCATAGAACTCGATTCTTTCCAAAACTTAGTCTCTGTTGATAATTTTAACTGTTTTAGCTTTAATTTACTCAATTTTGATTATTTCTAGCCTGGTAACCACCAGCATTATGAAGCTCAGCGGAAAAATTAACCTGCTTAAAACCTTAAGGGCTACTACCTTAACTATATCTTCTTTGATTTTATTTGAAATTCTGCTCACTACTCTAGTCGGAGGAATTTTAGATTGTTTTTTGGCCCTGGAATTTACCAAGATCATCGGACAGAGCGTTTCCAAAGCATCCGTTTCGGTTTAACTACTAGTCATCCCTTTAGCGATTTTTTGGTTCTAGGGATACTCTCCTATGGAGCCTGTCGACTATTCACTATTTTCTGGTTCTCCGGTCCAAGAGAGTTCTACATAGATAATGAACATAAAAAAAATAATCCATTTATACTTAATTGCTACTCCTCTATTTGTTGTACCACCACAGCCGTATTCTAATGGCTTTGATTAAGGTAGCCATCCGAACACGGTTCTTCTGGGCATAATCACTCTCTCTTACAATACACCCAGATAGATGAACCGGAGGATCCGCGCCTATGAAGCCAAGCTGATTTCTATTGGTTCCACCAGGAAAGAGCTTCTTGAGAACAAACTCTAATGCAATCACCAAAGCTGCTATTACCGGAAAGACTAGTGGGGCTGGTCCCTTATCGCTATAAAACGGTACATAGCAATCTTTCACTTTACCCAGCCATTGGCACCAGTTTCGAGAAAATAAAAAAAGACCAATCTCTACTAGCAGATCGATAGCCTCTAACCTACCTGGTCAAGGGAGATTCTTATTAAGGGTGACTTCGCTAAAACTAACAACCAGGAATAAAAGCCTGGCCGCTAAATTAATCTAGATAACTAAAATCAAAACTAAATCCACTATATAGCCGCTTTAACCATATCCAGTCTAGCTTGAACCGACGATATAGAAAATAAATTTATTTTCATAGATTTAAGCGATATGGAGAGGATAACCAAAGAATTCAACTAAATCGAAACGGTCTATATCAACCTCACCGCAGATGAACAAGAACTGATGGTTATTATCGAGCAGGTGCGAACCGAAACCGAAACACCCAGGCTAAGACACCACAACAGCGCCTAGTCAATCTGGTAACCCAAACGCGGTCTTGAGCAAACTCAAAGTCCTGATCTATCTAATCACCCTGGTGATGCTAATTCTAACTATGACCTACACGATTACTATTATAATGACCGTAGCTAAGGAGCAGCATCGGGAAACTAATTTGGGGGAAACCCTTAACGCGGAAACAACCGCAGTACCCGGGAATTTCTAGCCAAAAACCTAATTCTGGACTTTATAAAAGGGAAACTAAGCTGCGGCTGCGATCTTATTTTCGCCTAGATAATTTTTGTAAATGTTTTACACTACTCTATTTCCGCTACCGTAGCTATTGCTATTGTACCTTACCTAATACTAATTAAAAAATTATAGCCTTTAAAGCAGTCTTAATTTTAAGAGAGTAATAAAATAAGTATTCTATTTTTTGTAAATATATCTAAAAATTATAATTTTCTCAAGGCCTTAAACGAAGTCAACCTGGCGATGGTCCCCAGCGAATAAATCGTTATCATTAAGCCGAACGGTTCCAATAAAATCATTTTAATAAGCACAATCAGCTGTCTAGATAAACCCACTAATAGTTCAATAATTTTAGACGGCGAAAATCTAGCTAGCCTTTCTTAAAATAAATTAACTCTATGTGCCACGACAAGATTAGCTTTATTTTTCAATAGTTTAATCTAATTAACTATCTTACCAGTCTAGAAAACATCATAATCATCCATATTACCATAGTTTGATAGATGAAATGGAAACTCTGGCCACTCTGAATCAGGTGAGGTTAAAAGATCGAGCCAGATATCTACCCCACTAGCTTCCCAGCGGCTAGCAACAACAAGTCTATACCGCCCGGGCCCCTCAATAATTACACGAAATTTGTTATGGTCGATGACCCCACCGGCGATCTGAATAAAACTAACGATCGAAGGATCCTGAATATTTTGCACCAGTTGCATCGGAAAGGCAGCACTATAGTCTTAGTCACCTATGTTCCCAAGGTAGCTGCCCACACGAAAAAAAATATTGCTTTGGAATATAACCGTATCGCTAGATTTATCATCTAGAACCAACCCTAATCCAACGTTGACCCTTACACTACTGGTTTAACTTCCGGTCCTATTTCCGGTAATGACGAAATCTCTGTTTTGATTAAGCCGTGAATAATTAGACAGGTTTGAGGGGCCAGAGGATCATTGGTCAGAACCCAGGCCGTCCGACGGAACTGTAATCCTGCCCATTGTTGGTAAACAGTTATCGCTAGAGTGATCCGTCCGGTTCCGCCAGGTAGAATAATATGGTCGTAGCTAACTACAGAACAACTACAGCCAGGTTTAACTTGCATGATTTCTAGAGGAGCGTCGCCTTCGTTTTTAAAGACAAAAGTATGTTCCGCCACCTGACCAGGAATAAGGTTGTCACTTTCAAAAACTACCCCGTCAATCAGCAAACGAGGTTGCGGCCCAGAACTTTCTCCGCTCCAAAGAGGTGTAGCCATTAGCAACAAGACCAGAGCCAAAAACAAGAGAATAATCTTTTTCAACTTAAAAATAATTAAGCCCATAAATCTAATAGTTCTTTTTTATTTTTTTCAAAATTAAGAGCTTCACTTTCGACTAGAGCGTTAAGCTGGCGTTCGTCAAAATTACGCGAATTTTCAATAGTCGAAAAATATTTTGCTGAAAATATAGGGGTTAGTGCCTTGACCAGGGCCGATTTAGTGGTGGCATCAGCGAATCTGTAAGTAGCGGAGGCTTCGTACAAACTCCGCCGCCACAAATTCACATTTATCCGAGGAAGAGCCCCATGGATGGCCGCAGTCAGTTCTGAATTCAGACCTTCGGCCAAATCGGGGGGAAAGTACCGTTCCCAAAGTTTCCGATATTTTTGCCCGGATCAACAAAATTTCGAGTGAGGCTAGTTGGATCTACTTTCTGTTGAGAGGACTGGGTTAGAAGCGGTTGTCCCATGCCAAACAAGGCGGTGGGACGGGAACGAATAATCTTTTTCCAAAAATTATCCGTTGTAGTCATCAAATCAAAGATAGCGTTTACAACGCAAGCTAAAGCTCGAGGTAAATCATCGCCCCATTTATCTCCCTGACCGAAAATTCTAGGGTACCTCATTAGAGATTGGCAAATGTGGGCTTGATTAATTATAGCTAAATATAACATTTTAAGGTCGGATTTATAACCCAGATCATCCGTTTCCCAATTTTCGTTTTTGTATATTTCGATTAACCGATTGGAAACGGCATGATCAATCCCGACCGGTTGGAGTACCCGCCGACCAAACAAGGTACGCATCAGGGGATAGACCAAAAGTCGGGTAAGCGGAGCCTCATTTTTTTTCCACACATACATTGGGGCTACATATTCCGCCTGCCCACCAATAATAGGTTCAAAGAGACTCTTAACCCAGGCAGTCTTAACACTAACCAAATTAGCGTCCAAAATAATTAGAGCCCTAACCCTCAGCTGAGCGGCTAGAGTAAAAGCATTATTAATAATTGCTCCGCGACCGGAAATTCCAGGTGGGGAACAGGCATACAGGCGGGGGACCTCACTTTCGACGCCGAAGAAAGCTTCCCTGGTCCCACCCTGGGAACAGGCATCACAATTTATAATAACTTTTTTAAAATTAGGATAAAATTTGGTTAGACCAGCTGCTGCTTTAATAGTCGTACGGGTAATGTCTTGAGTCGCCGTTTGCGAAATTATTGCAACCGCTAAATCAGCCTCGGTGAGATCAGCAGGGTTAACTATTTCATAAATAAAGTCTATCGTAACTATGCCTTCGGCTCTTTTAAATTATAGTACATATTTTAAAATACTACATTTTCCGACTCTAGTCAAAGTATTTCCAAAAAATAGAAATATTTCCCCCTACGCCTTAAATTAAGTCCGTAAGAGCTAATATATTTGGGGGGATACTATTAAAAAAATGGTCAGGGTTATTGCCGAACGGCAAAAAGGGTAATGTAGGATTTAATACGATCTAGAGAGGCAGAAATCAAATCCCAATCTACATACATAATAACTTCTTTACCCACGCGCTCGCCTTTTAGAATGCCGGCATCCTGTAAGACGCTTATATGGTGAACAACCGCAGTTCGCGACAGATTAAATTGATCAGCAATGCATTTAATATTCAATCGCTCCCCAGGTTCAAAAAGCATGATGATCCGTTGCCGGGTGACGGAACCTAAAGCGGTCATAACCGGACCTACAACTTTCCACTGTTCAGTGACTTCGTTGGAAAAATCTGTTTTCATGATCTGAACTCGTCTACTTTATAGTAACAAACGAGGGGCACCCCCCATTAAATATACGTAGTTAATTTTTTGAATCTTTACTTATTAATTTTTAATATAAAGCATCATGATTAAAATGTCAATCATAAATATCAGTTTTTTTTATAAACATTTCAAACCTATTCCCGAATATTCGGACTGCGCCCCTTTGAAGCTCCCTTCATATATAGCGATAAATCCACCGACTTTCGGTGAACGAATAAATTTAAAATTAATCCAAGTCATGCGGTTTTTTTGCTTGATTTTGTAACTAAATAATGGTTATTCTAGGAAAGCTCTTTCATATTTACTGAATTAATATCGACAATAAAGGTGGTTGAAATGGATCTGACCAAATTTGAGGCTTTGGAAAACAAGGTCACCGCTATGCTAAACAAGCAGGCCGCTCTGACCAGAAATAACGAGGAATTGGAAGAAAACTTGGCTAAAACAAAAAATTATCTAGCCAAAACTCAGGACGATCTGGACGCGGCCGAAAGCCTGATTAAGGAACTTCAAGCTGAACGTGAAGCCATTTTAATTAAAGTGGACACTATTATAGATCGGCTGGAATAAAAATGCAGCGTTTGATGAACGAAAATAATTTGATGAACCATCAAGTATCCGCTCCTGAGAACGCAAGTAAGACCGGTTCTTTATTCGGTGAGTCCCGGATGGTCTCTGTTAGAATGTTCGAACGTGAATATCAAATTAGGAGCGACCAGCCGGAACTAGTTGAACTTCTAGCTGCCGAAGTTAATCGAGAAGCCAAAAAGCTTCAGGAAGTCAGTCCAGCTAAAATGGGCCCGGGTCATTTCGACTGGCCAGTTCAAGTGGCCTTCTGCTTAGCTCTAAGCCGTAATCGCACTCAGGAATCTTATAATACCCTCAAA
>LQAA01000066.1 GCA_001577715.1 Candidatus Adiutrix intracellularis
TTTTTAAAGACGGCCAAGTGGTGGCCGCCGGCCCCATTACCCAAGCTTTCACCGCTGACATCCTAACCCGAGTCTATGAAACTGAAGCCCGCGTAACCCTAAATGACTTCACCGACAGCCTAATAGCCGATTTCAAAAAGTCAGTATGAAAAAAAAAATCCTCATCCTCGTTGTGGCCATCTTCTCTTTCACTATCCCAGCCCAAGGAAAAGACCCCGGTCCTCGGCCCCGGATTATAAGCCTTTATGCAGCTCACACCGAAATTCTTTTGCGCCTGGGGGCCCGGGAAAACCTCGTCGGTATCTCCCGCCAGGAAACCTACCAAGGCCCGGAGACAGAAGGTTGGACTACCCCCCCGACCTTTACTACCGACGACGACGTGGAAAAATTTCTAGCGGCCAAACCCGACCTGGTCCTTTTACGACCCATGCACCTTGCCAACCGGCCCCTGATCTCGGCCCTACGGCGGGCTAGAATCAAAATAAAAGCACTACAGGTTCTCAAATACGACGAGCTCTACCAATATTGGCGTGATCTGGGCGCCCTGGTAGAGCGCAGCAGCGAAGCTGAAAACATGATTAGTGATTTCGACCACCAGATAGCCGCCTATTACGAGGCAGCTAACCGCCAGCCTGACCACGAAAAACCCGGCATTTTTCTAGAAGCCATCCACGACCAAATCAAAACCTTTACCCCGGGTTCACTGCCCGTCTGGCTAGTGGAATTGGCAGGAGGCCACAACGTAGCCAGGGACGCCCAACCTCAAGTAGCGGACCTAATCATCACTGAATACGGACCGGAACGGCTTCTAGCCAAGGCCGGGGAAGTGAATATCTTCATCTCCCAATCCGGCCCCATGAATAACACCCCCCTAGCCCAGATCAAAAAACGACGACTTTACCAACCCCTCCGCGCCTTCAAAGAAAACCGAATTTATAAAATTCCCGAGGCCATCCTGGCCCGGCCAACACCCTCGCTTCTGGAAGGCTTAAAAAAAATAAGCACCCTGACCGGTCTGGAGGTTAAATGAGCGCCCAAAATAAATCTAAATCAAAAGAAAACATTATACCTAAAAAAATCGGAACTCTTTACGGCGTCGGCGTCGGCCCCGGCGATCCAGAACTCTTGACGGTTAAAGCCATCCACATTTTAGGGAAAGTGGATATCATCTTTACCGCTGCTTCCCCCGGCAATGATTATTCCATTGCCCAAAAAATCGCTACCCCTTATCTGAAACCGGGCATAGAAGTACGACGGCTAAACTTTCCCATGGTAGATAGGAACGATAAGGTCACCCTGACTTCAACCTGGCGGGCCAATGCTGAAAAAATCGCTATCGTTCTCCAGCAAGGTCTCTCCGCTGCCTTTCTGACTCTAGGTGACCCCTTAATCTACAGCACCTATAGCTATATTCTACCCTATCTAACCGAAATTCTACCGACTTCTGCTATAGTCACGATTCCTGGAATCACATCTTACCAACTGGCCGCCTCCCGCCTCAACCAACCTTTGGTTTCCGGCCTGGAATCTCTAACCATATTAAGCGGCGTAGAAAACCCCGAAAAACTCGACCACTTTCTGAATAAAAGTGATAATGTGGCTATTTTGAAAACTTACCGTTCCTTCGATCAGATCATGACTCTACTCCAGCGTAAAAACCTGACTGGACGCGCCGCTCTTTTTTCCCACCTAGGTCTAGCCGGCGAGGAAATTCATGTCGATCTAAAAAATCACCCCCCGACTGAACCACCTTACCTTTCCCTGATGATAGTTAAAACCGGTGGCTGCTAATAAAACAAACCGTTTCTCCATCTGGCTTCCCACTCTAACGGCGGCAGCGGCCACCGCCCTCTGCCTCTGTCTCT
>LQAA01000067.1 GCA_001577715.1 Candidatus Adiutrix intracellularis
TGCGGAGAAACAATTTAATGATTCGACTATATTATCTTGGTCTCGTCGGGGCTGGGTATTCTGGCTCTGGGGGTGCTTATAGGGTTTTGGTGGCGGAAAAAATTTTTTGAATCCAAACTGAAAAATATTGAGCATCTGTCCCAAAAAATAATTGAAGAAGCTCAGCGGGACGTGATCAACATTAAAAAGGAAGCCACCCTTAAGGGCCAGGACCTAGTCTTTCAGATGAAGTCAGCCTGCGATAAAGAACTTCTAGAGAAAAAGAGAGAACAGAAAAGACAAGAAGATCGTTTAAGTCAAAAAGAGGAGCATTACGAACGGCGAACCGAACAACTAGCTCTGCGCGAGGCCGCTGTAGTCCGCCAGGAAGCCGATTTGATGAAAGCTGAAAAAAAAAATAAGACCCAAACTGAAGAACTAAACCAATTACTGGAGGCCCAAAAAGATAAATTAGAACGAGTCGCCCACCTGACTGCCTTTGAAGCTAAAGAAATGCTTCTGAAGAATATGGAAGATGAAGCCAGGCACGAAGGCGGTAAAATAATTCGCCTAGTAGAAATGGAAACCAAAGAAATAGCCGACAAAAAAGCCCGAGAAATTTTGGCCCTGGCTGTCAAACGCTACGCCGGGGATTATGTGGCTGAACACACTATCTCAGTGGTACCACTACCCAACGATGAAATGAAGGGCCGTATAATCGGACGTGAAGGCCGCAACATCCGAGTCATAGAAGCCGCTACCGGTGTTGATTTGATCATAGATGACACTCCCGAAGCAGTTATCCTCTCCAGCTTTTCCCCTTTACGACGAGAAATAGCTCGTCTATCTCTGGAGCGGCTCATCGCCGATGGCCGCATTCACCCAGCCCGTATTGAAGAAATCGTGACTAAGGTGACGGAAGAAATGGAACAGACCCTGAAAGAGGCCGGCGAGCAGGCAGCCTTCGATGTCGGGGTTCACGGTATTCACCCTGAACTAATTAAAACTATTGGAAAATTAAAATATCGTAGCAGTTACGCCCAGAATGTTTTGCAGCATTCAATAGAAGTGGCTTTTATATGCGGCATCATGGCCGCCGAACTGGGCCAGAATGTCAAGCAGGCAAAACGAGCCGGTCTACTCCATGACATCGGCAAGGCTGTAGATCACGAAATCGAAGGCCCTCACGGCCTCATCGGCGGCGATATAGCCAAGCGTTACGGTGAATCCCCGGCTATAATTCACTCTATTATGGCACACCATGAAGATGTCCCATTGGAAACTGTACTTGATGTTTTAATCCAAGCCTCTGATATCCTATCTGGAGCCAGGCCAGGCGCACGCCGGGAAATACTGGAAACCTATGTTAAACGCCTAGACGACCTTGAACGCATAGCAAATTCTTTTACTGGCATCTCCAAAACTTATGCTATCCAAGCCGGTCGCGAGGTCCGTATAATCGTCAATAGCGACAAGATTTCCGACGATTCAGCTATAATTTTAGTGGGTGAGATTTGCCGTAAGGTAGAAAAAGAAATGACCTATCCCGGCCAGATCAAAGTAACCGTTATTCGTGAGACCCGGGCCGTGGGTTACGCTAAGTGAAAGATATCCCGCTGTTGACAGCCAAAGTTCTAGTAATTATACTTATATCTGGGCTAACAGCCTGGGCTTTTAATTATTTCCGCCCTTCACCTTTGGGCTGGTCCTGGCACCACTCCTCCCCGTCGACCCCAGTTATAGACAATTTTGAAGCCATGAACGCCGTACTCCAAAAACCAGGAACAGTACTAATCGATGCCAGGCCAAGCCTATTTTATAAAATCGGCCATTTGCCTGGCGCCATCAATTTACCAGTAGACGAAACCGATGAGGCGACTCTCAGCGCCTGGCGAACCGGGCAGAATTCTAAATCGATCATCATCATCTATTGCACTGATGATCTCTGCCAGATGGCTGACAAACTTTCAAAACGCCTGACCGTCCTAGGGATGTTTCCCATTATATTTTCTCCCGGCTTCGCTGGCTGGGAAAAGGCCAATCTACCCATTGAATCTGACTTTAAACCGCTTCCATGAAGGATTTTTCATGTCCTCTACCTGTGACTTTAGTTTCATTACCACTTCCTTCCGCCGCCCCTGGCGGGGTCTTATTCTGGAATGGCTTTGCCGCCTGTCCCTAGGCCTAATTTTTATCTATGCGGCGCTACCTAAAATAACTGACCCAACTGCCTTCGCTCTTACCCTGAATAATTATCGCCTCTTTCCCCTAGTTACCATAACTCCTCTGGCCTTTATCCTGCCCTGGTTGGAATTTTGGGCTGGAATCTTGGTGTTGTGTGACTATTGGAAGCGGCCGGCGGCCTTAATTTTAGGGATACTTCTAACATCATTCATTTTAATTGTTAGCTACAATCTTTATCGCGGGCTTGATTTCGAATGCGGCTGTTTTGGCAACGGGCGCCGAACCGGGATGACCCTTCTGGAGCAAGACGCCCTACTTTTAGCCTGCGCCGTGATTCTAATTGTAAAAAAACACAACTGAACTCCTCTTGAACTTTTATGTTTGTATTCATCTAAATCTCTCTACTAAAAAATAAACCGGAATCGAGTTATCTATAGACTATGTCGATCTTGTTGCATATTTGATTAATAAGGTGAAGCGAACTACAAAAATTATCAAAATCCATAATTGGTAATTTTTAATATAAAAATATATTAAATAAATATCAAAGATTAATCCAATAAATAAAGACATGCTAGTTCTATTCCCATAACATGATTTCTTTATCTAGCTAAAAAATTAAAGTAAAATTACAGAACTTATTATTTTAAAGTTAATATCAGGCTAAAACAATACCCATCTAAAAAGAACCGAAGGAGATAGTTATGAATAAAAAAACAGAACAGACTAATTTAAATTAAAACTGTAGTTAACATATTGTTTTTGTAGAATATATTAAATAAAGCCTGGTTTTTGCAGCTTGGTTACTACTAAACTTTGTACATTTTATTCTCGCTGTGTTTGCCAATAATAATTAAAATTAAAGCTAGTGGTTCCCTTGTCCGGCGGGAATATTTTATAACCAGGACACCGGAAAATATGATATAGTATACAAACCTTAGAATCTGACATCAAAATAAACTTCCATGATATAAGGATAACCTTTATGACTCCCAATAAAGAACGCCGCACAAGCTTAAAGGTGACTATATTTACTGAATTTTATTTTAATATTTTAAATTAACCGGAAGAATATACCTAAAGTTATACTCCGGTACTGAAACACCTTAAAACCATTAGTTATATGAAACTGCTCTGACTCAAAATTAAATCCCAAGTCTTTCTGTCTAAAATATACTAGATCCCTACTATTTTAATCGGTATTCTGACTGAACCCTCCAGTCATAAGAGCTACAACAACCATGCCCTACTAATAAACATCTCTGAAATACAGCTTGACCTTTGTCTATTTAATTTCTATGGAACACAACGTTATTGTAGAAATCGGCCTGTAACTTCCTATAAAGAAACAAACTCGCTTATGAGTATCACTGATATTGTGATTTATATAAGCCCTCTTTATTCTCTAATTCACCTTTTACGTATATTTACAGTACGGAATTTTTCGATATTTTATCTAAGGATCGGAGCGACGTTATCCAGTGAATCTTTTTTCCACCAACAGACAAAGATTCGCCATTATCGTAAAAATTTTTTAGTTTTTACTATTTATTATAAAAACACCCTGGTTGCCTATGAATAAAAATAAGGAAAAATTTTACTACTCCCCGCCTAGAGAGCATCACCCTAAAAAGATCAACCCACTTTTCACCCGCTTAAAGGAAGGCGTTGAGGGGTTATGGCGGAAACTAGGCCAGCCGCTTTCCTCACCACCCCCCCGATATTATCCGTCTCTTAAAAACACTGATATAGAACTTAAAATTGCTATTCCGAAGACTCGCCGGCTCACTATTACTCCAGCCCAAGCTGAACCCAGGCTAAAAACTAGATTTAAAACTGAAGCCAATTTGAAAAAAAAAATTCAAACCTCTCAACTGCCCTCACCTAAACCGCCTTCACCGCAATTACCGCCAGCTCCAGAACTACTCCCTAAAATACCACCTAATTACTATAGATTCGGGCTGAATCAAGAGCCTCGCTTCGTTCTCCCCCTTTCCCGATCAAAATCAAACGCTGCTCTCGCCCAAAAACCTGCAGCTGAAGCAAAGCCGAAATCTGTTCCCGCGGCGAATTTTTTTTTGGTGCGCCTGAAAGTGAAAATAAAAGAAGCCCTCTCTTCCGGCTTCTGGCGTCGGGCTCTAGTTATAGTGACGATTCTGATAGTGGCGGGTGATCTGATTTACAGTTATTGGTCCTATATTCAGGACTCACCCCAGACCAAAGTTCTACGTATCCCGACGGCCAGTCTATCTAAGGTAACACCGTTACCCCCTGGTTTTTTTGAATTATGTGCCCGAATCGAAGCTGAAGCTTTAAAAAGCGAAGTGGTTATTAAATCAGGTGAGAGCCTGGGCAAGGCTCTGGAAAATGCTGGCCTCGACCGACATAACCATCAACAGGAAATTCTAAGTTGCTTAACCGAGGGGGATAACCCCATCAAGGTAGTCAGACCCGGAGCCCGACTAAAAATCTACTGGACTAACCAGGATCACATGGAAATAGCTCGGTTAAAGTTTTTTCCAGACTCCGGTGAAGCCCCCTGGCAGGTAATCCCCAAAGCCAACGGCGGCTTCATACGTTACAATCTTTCTTCCCAGCTCCTCAACCTTAGCGCGGCTGGCAAGGGCATAGTAGATCACTCTCTCTGGGACGCAGGAATTAAGGCCGGTCTGGATAGAACCCTAATTCTAGCCATAGCCGATCTCTTGGCTTCGGAGATAGACTTTATCACCGATATAAAAAAAGGCGATTCCTTTCAAGTGCTATACAGCCGCGACTATCGCGACGGCCAACCTCAAAGTGTACCAGTTATAGATTTAATCAGAATGATCAATAATGGTAAAAAATATGAATACTACCGCTATACTAACGCTAAAGGAGAAGTTGGTTATTACAACAATGATGGCCAGTCTAGCGTCAAGACTTTTTTCATGACTCCTCTCCAATATAAGCGCATTTCTTCAGGCTTCACTATGAGTCGCCATCACCCCATCTATAAAGTGGTGCGACCTCACCAGGGCGTAGATTATACCGCACCGTCCGGCACACCAGTATCAGCCGTAGCCGCCGGCAAAGTCGTCTTTGCTGATTGGAATAGAGGCTTTGGACGCTTAGTGACCATTCATCATAATGCCACATATGTCACTATGTACGGCCACCTATCTAGTTTCGCTCCAGGTATTAAGGCGGGCGCTCTAGTACAGCAAGGTGATTTAATAGGTCGGGTCGGGGCCACCGGCACAGCCACCGGACCGCATCTGGACTTCCGCCTCAAGAAAAACGGAGTCTTTATCGATCCCCTGCCCGAACTGGGTAGGCAGATCGGCCAGAAACTTGAGGGAGCCGAATTCATAGCTTTCACCAAGATCGTCCCCAGTCTGCAAAAATGCCTGAATGCCAAACTGACCCGTCCCAACCCCACAGTCGATCCGAATAAATATAAAGAAGAACTAGAACTGAGGAAAGATAAAACGGCAGAAAATGACAATTCAAACCGATCCTTCGACCTCTAAAAACGCCTGGGATGCAGCGGTCGTGACGACCTGGCTGGAGCAGGGAGTAGCAGCCGGGGCTTTCCCTGGGGCGGTGGCTAGGTGGGGAGATCCGGAAGGGGCTTTTGATACAGCCATAGCCGGATTACAGGGCTGTACCCGTAACCGGATCCCGGTAACCAGCGATCTCCGCTATGATCTAGCCTCGTTAACCAAGATCCTGGTCACAACCTCCCTAGCCCTTATTTTTATGGGTCGGGGGCTTCTAGATCTAACCCGTCCCCTGGCCGCTGGCCCCTGGCCAGAATTTGCAAAAACAGCTCGAGTTCCTTGGGATCGATTAACTCCCCTTCATCTACTAGCTCACCAGTCCGGCCTGACGGCTTGGCAACCATTTTATCGTCTGGGCGGTGCTGATTGGACAATTCGCCGTGCTTTGACTCTAGAAGCTATCCGCCGAGAAATTCCTCTAGCGGAACCGGGACAACGTACAATTTATAGCGATCTTAATTTTATATTGCTGGGTTTTATTTTGGAAGAAATTGGCGGCGCGTCTCTCCCGGAACTCTTCCGGCGGGAGGTGACCAAACCGCTCGGACTTAATCGCACCGGTTTCCGCCCACTAGAGCGAGAATTACTAGCCCCGACTGAAGATGGTTTTCGTTTCGGCGGCCCTCTAGGTCATGCTAAAGCAGCTATTTTAGGGCCTACTCCATTAGGTCAGCCCCACGACGATAACGCTACCTTTCTAGGCGGCGCGGCCGGACATGCCGGTCTATTCGCTCCGGCTCCTGAAGTCTGGATCCTAGCCGCCGATTGGGCCCGGGCTCTGAATCGAGGACGGGGGTTAATTTTTGAGCGCGAGGTTTTACAATATTTTATCAGACCTCACCCCACCCTTGAGGATTCGGGCCGCCCTTTAGGTTTCAATGTCAAAAATAGAGTTGCTTCTCTGGCTGCCACACCCTGGCCCGCTTCCACTGTAGGGCATCTAGGCTATACTGGTACCTCCCTATGGTGGAATTACGAGGAGAACTTTATGTGGCTTTTATTTACTAATCGGGTTCACCCCCGAGCCGGAAACTGGGCCTGGACACCCCAAAAATATGTCGGTGGACCGGTTGACAGGTCTACCGTTTAACAACCTCCTAGCCTTAATGCCATATATAAGATACTCTACTGAAAAATGCTCAATATTCTAAATTAATCAGTAACCTATTAATTAATCACTAATATTATTGCAAAATAGCCTTCAACTGTTAAATGAGCCTGTATTACAGATATTTTTTACTCGTTTTTTTAACTTTATTCTAACCAGCTCTATTAAATTCTAACAAACCTTTTTTTGACCCCCTTCACCGCTCCATATTTAGATCGCCATAAGAGCAGTCGAATTTCGCTCTAGGTCCCCCCACTCCGTTCCGCACCCTTCCGCTTTATTCAGATTGCCCCCTTTTAACCTACCTGCTAGCTATTACCGATCTACGAAGAGAACCACGCGACAGCTCAGTTCGTAGTTCTAAAAGACTAACGTACGATTGAACCGATTAATTAATCGACTCTCCCTAAAGGTTTAGAAGCAATTGACGCCCCATACAACCTGATTAAAGCCCCACGAAAGGTCACAAGAATCTGTGGAAGCACTACTAAAATAATAATTACCCTCAAACCAATACTCCATCTATTCCCAGACATTCCCATACATATTATACAAACCCCAGGTATTAGGCTTTAACTAACCTATCGGACATATCCTATCGCCAAAATTGCCATCGTCACACATTCTTTAAGAGTAATTTATTTTTTTAGTTTTTCCAGTGGTGCTAATTCTTTATATTAATATTATATTGTAATAATATTATTTTACTAAAGTAGATTCCTTTACTCACTATTATGTTATTCGAGCTTCCAAAATACTAATTAATTTTTTGATTAGTTAAAAAATTAATTATTTTATTTTTATAAATAATTATAATATTTTACAATAAAAACTATTTTATGTACGATTTTAGATTTATTTGGTGAGCAAAAAAATCCAAATATAGAATTCCTCTTGACGAATGTATGATTATCTCAACTATGGCACTCCATCTTCTCAACATCGTCACCAAACGAGTAAATGCTGATAATCCTCACTTAGTTTACATATGCCCACTCCGCTTCTGTTGGCAAACGATCTTTATCTATCCACTCTTCCTGATTTAAACACTTAATAAATATCTAAACTTCATCCCTTGAAACCTACTCCACCAATAGGTCTTTAAGGACCGCCTATTTATTGTTCGGTAAGTCAATAAAGATACCGTCCCAGTAGGAATTAACGGTTTTTAGCTTATAACTGACAATCTGGGTGGTGGCTCGCATATAATCCACGGAAAAAACCATAATCTGATTCTAGTTGCCGATAAATTCATTCAATAACCAAGCGGTATAAGTGGCGATGATGTCTCTTTTATCCTGAGCCTGAGCCGGGTCGAAAAAAAGGCCGCCCCAAAGACTAATAAGGCTAGAGCTACTAATTTTGTTATTTAATAAATCCTTGGTTTAAATTTAAAGGACGAATTAAAAGCTGACTGATGGTATGCCCGTCAACTTTAAGAATAGTGAACCCAGCCCCATACAGAGAAAGGGTATCGCCTTCGGTGGGAACTTCTCCGAACTGTTCGACAAAAATAGAGGCCAGAGTATGATAATGTTCCTCGGCATCGGGACCCAGTTCAAGCGATAAATACATCTTCAGTTCGTCCGGAGAAACACTGGAATCAACTATAAAGGAGCCGTCGTCCTGACGCCTAATCCGGGGAACTTCGTGG
>LQAA01000068.1 GCA_001577715.1 Candidatus Adiutrix intracellularis
TTCCTTCCGCCTAGGACAATTGGCCCTGCCTTTAACCCGCTGGGCCCGACTCCCGGAAGTGGCGGCGGCTAGTTTCACCATAGCTCTAGTTTCTAACCCAGCCGCTAACGCTCTCTTGTCCGAAGTACTAGAACAACGACGAATTAGTCCCCGAGCTCTAACTGTAGCCAATCTTTTAAACGGCTCCTGGCCTTCCTTCATCATCCACCTGCCAACCACACTAGTAATATCCACCTCTTTCGCCGGCCGAGCCGGTCTGGCCTACACGACCATCATGTTCGCTGCCGCCACCCTGCGCCTCTTCGGAGCCGCCCTCCTTGGCCGTCTTACCCTACCCCGGACCACCCCTCAGGTAGCCAAACCCACCGAAACCAGAAAAATAAAAACCACCTGGCCTAAACTCCAAAAGCGACTACGCCACCGGCTAGTTAGTTTAATCAGCGTGGCCGGACCCGTCTACTACCTTATCACCCTAGCCAACACCTCAGGTTTTTTTAAAACTGTTGAGCACTTCGCAGCGATCCATCTCCCAGGATTTTTTCTACCGGCGAACGCTGCTACTCTAGTCATATTTTCCTTCACTTCCGAATTTTCCTCCGGCTTCGCCGCCGCCGGGGTTCTAATCCAAAGTTCCAACCTTACGGTGGCCGAAGCTGCTGCCGCTCTGATCTTCGGCAATATTATCGCCACCCCCCTTCGAGTTCTCCGCTGGCAACTGGCGGCCTATTTGGGTTTTTTCAAAGTTCGCCTCGGCATTAGTCTTATTTTCACCAACCAGGCCTTCCGCATCCTGAGCCTGAGTCTGACTCTCTGGTTTTTCTGGTATTTTTTTAAAGCCTAAAGAACTGCTCCCCAACGGTTCCACCGCTAAAACGGCCGGTAGACTAGCGTAGTAGCCAGGTAAGCGAATTGCCCGCTGCCCGCTTATGGAATACTGAGATCCAGCTAGAAAAAAACCACCTTCCCAGCGCAAAAAGAGCTGGCTCTCAAAACCACCATCTAAACCTAAGACCTGAACTAATTTCAACTCTGGCTCCTGCAAGGCCAAAGCTAAATCGTAGAGACTGACAGCCGCCGGAGTCATAATCAGCACGATCCGACCCTCCAGATCCTGCCCTATGGCGGAGCGTCCGGCTAGATTGCGACTATCGCGCACCCGAATAGCCCCAGTTTTGTCCAACATCATAAAGGACTGCATTATATTCTGCCAATCACCTAAGTCCGCCGGACCGAAGGAATTCTGCAGATCCAAAAGAACTGCCGGAGCCGGGCCAGAAATCAAAAAACCCTTCCAACGAGGGTGGGAACTGGGCGCAAGTTCGCGCCCTTCGCGCCTTAGGCGACCCATGTAAGCCCGATCAGGATAATATTGGCCGGCGTTGATGAGAGCCGTCACCGAACTCAAGCGTTCAGACCATCCGCTCAAACTATTTTCACCTAGCCCTGGATATTCGCTTTCGTGATAAGGTCGGAAAGTATAGCGAGCCGGGTCAAACCGAGCTAGAAAGAGATCGTCCGGACCAAAACGGGCGCCGAATAAAAGCCGAGTGTGGGCCGCTTCGAAACCCGGGGCTTTTTCAACCCAGCGCAAAGCCTCCAGACGCGGCCGCCCGACAAGCAGACGCTGATTAAGACGAGTCAAAAGATTAAGAAAAAAATCCTCCGTCCGAGCTGTCTCAGCGGCCAGGACTACCCGGGGGCCGGTCAATTCCAAGTTAGGGCCGCCAAAAGGTCGCCGGTCGGATAAGGTAAAAAAAACCGGAGGCGGGCCGTCTTCAGCTGTAAAGGTCAGGGATAAACTTTCCGGCCAAGGGTCCAGAGCTTCGCCAAAAGTTAGGCAAATTCGAACCGGAGGCAAACCGAGCAAACCCTCAATATTCAAAGTGCGAGTCAGAGAGCGACTGGCCGGCAGGAAGGCCGCCAGCCGCCAAATAGCCTCACTTAAAGCGACGTTTTCTGAAAAAACCTCCCCTAGAGATTCGGCCGGACTCAAACAGGCAGCTAAAAAGACAATAATTAAAATAGATATTTTAATTTTTGATAACATCGTGTATATTAAACGAACCATATCTTCTAACTTAACTTTTGTGAACTAATCCGCCTTCAAACGTATCCGCTTTAATATTATAGCATATCGGTTTATTTTTGCGTTAAATTAAATGTTGTTTGCCCCAATCGAACCAGGGCTTAAGCCCATACAAAAATCATAAAATTATGAGGAGTCAGTATGCCAGCGAAAATTATTAAAGGTCTGCCCGTAGCTACAACCATGCGCGAAGAAATCTCAACCCAAGTTAAAGCGCTAAGTTCAAGTAAAAGTATTCAACCTAAACTAGCCGTGGTTCTAGTCGGCGACGATGAGGCCTCCCGCGTCTATGCCCAGGCTAAGGAAAAAGTCGGCGAAAAAATGGGTATAAAAGTGGAACTCCATGTCCTTCCTTCCACCACCTCCGAAACAGACGTCATCAAACTCGTTGACCAATTGAACACAGATAAGAATGTCCACGGCATTCTAGTGGAATTACCCCTACCAAAGACCATCCAAAAAGAAAACGTCATGAACCGCATTGATCCAAAAAAAGACGTCGATGGCGTTCACCCAGTCAACCGCGGCTATCTTCTAGGCGGACAGGAACACCTAGCCCTGGTCCCGGCCACACCCCTTGCTTGTATTGAGCTAATCCAGCGCAGCGGCCTGGACCTAAAAGGTAAAAAAGTTACTCTGGTGGGTCGAGGCGATACTGTGGGTCGGCCTCTAGCTAGCCTTCTAATCAAGCGCGACGCCACCATCACCGTCTGCCACACCAAAACCGTAGAATTGGCCGCTACCATCAAAGCCGCTGAAATAGTGGTGGCCGCAGCGGGTGCCCCAAAACTAGTTAAGGCCGAAATGCTGTCCCCCGGCCAGACCGTCATCGACGCAGGCATTAACCAACTGCCCGATGGCAGTCTCTGCGGCGACGTTGATACTGAACCGGCCGCCCAGATTGTGCGAGCCATCACCCCGGTTCCCGGCGGTGTAGGTTCCCTAACCACCACCGTTATTATGCAAAATCTTTTAAAAGCCATTGGTTTACAATCTTAAAGGAGATAAGATAATGTCCAATGTGCCTAAAAATTTTTATGACTTGACCCTCAACGACTTTCTGAAAATTGCTGCTTCCAGTTCCCATGTGCCCGGCGGAGGCAATGTCTCGGCCGTAGTGGCTACTCTGGGGGCCTCAATGGGGGCTATGGTGGCCAGTCTAACTGATGGTAAAAAAGGTTATGAAGAACATCAAGAAACTAACACCACCATTCTCAAAGCCTTTTTAGATGGTATCGAAAGACTTAAAGACCTGACTCGAGGCGATGTTGAGGCCTTTGACACCTATATGAAAACCTTCAAACTTCCCAAAGATACCGAAGAGCAAAAAAAAGCCCGGACCGCAGCCATTCAGAGCGGAGTTAAAAAAGCCACTCAGGCCCCCCTAAATATCTGTCTGCAAGCTCTAGAGCTAATGCGCGAAGCGGCCAAACTAGCTCCTTTCGGTAATAAGGGTGCCATCAGCGACTGCGGAGTGGCGGCCATTATTCTGGAAGCGGCTATCCGTGCGGCTATGCTCTCGGTAGATATTAACCTCCCCGCCATTAAAGACGCGGCCTTCGCCACCAATATCGTTGCCGAACGCGGACGCATTTTCGCTGAAGCCGAAGAAATTAAGGCTCTAATACTAACCCATATGAGAGCCCGCTGGTAACTAAAAGAACGGCTCTAAGCCCATAAAAAACTAACCCGGCAACGGATAACCGCCTCTAACTAAACTCCGTTGTCGGTTTTTTCATTAACTCCTGTATTTTTTAGCCCGAATATAGGGTAAAATTAATTTTTAAGATCTTTAAGCGACCCGAAGAGCCTTATAGAAAGCAAAAAAATAAAAGTATGTTAAACGTGCGCTCCCGCAATAGGCTTAAGTGGTTCGAATTCCCCTTCTTCGAAATCTACCCAGAACTAGCCAACATTTTTTTTTCCCGTTGCGGCGGGCCGGAGGACATATCGCTGAATAAAGACGGACCAGAAGGACCGGAAATTTTCCGTACAACCCTGACCAAGACCACCGAAACTCTGAGGCTTAGGCCAGTCGTCTTAGCCCGCCAAACCTATAGCTGTAAAATTGCCATCATCATCAGGCCCGAGGATCCGTCCCTTAACCAGACTCCATTAAAGGCCAGTGCTCTACTATCCCCGGAACTAGAGGGCACACTTCTAATCAAGATAGCTAACTGCCAAGCCATTCTTCTCTATCACCCTTGGACTCTGACCCTAGCTCTGGTTCACAGCGATTGGCGAAGGTCGACCAAAAATATCCTGAACGAAGCGATAGCCAAAGTACCTAAACTAGGCGCCGGCCCGGCCGAAATTAAAACCGCTATCTCCTCTTCCCTGGGTCCCTACTGTATCAAATTCATTCACCCTAAACAGAAACTTTTCTCTTATTTTCGCCTCTTTATGATCAGGAAAAATTATTCTGTCTTTTGGACCGTCAACCACTGGCAATTAACTAAGACTAGCCTTAAAGAAAAAAATATAGCTGCCTCCAACGTCCACACCAGGTGTTCGGCCAAATTTTTCAACTATAACCGGGATAACCACTGGATACATTTCGACTTTATAGCCGGAGTCCAAGCTAAGATCGGCAGCACATGAGCCCGCGTTCCGAACCAGTGATAACTAAAGGGCTGATTCTTGAAAATCGCGCTCTAGCAAAAAACACCTTTACCCTAACCCTCAGCTGCCCCGAAGCCTGGCGCTTTAAGCAGCCTGGAGCCTTCATCAAGCTTCGAGCCTGGCCGGAACTAGCGGAAGGTGGAACCCCGGTTCTAGATCGACCCTTTTCCATCCACCAGGTGGAGACTGGTAGTTTTAAAATCCTCTACCGAGTGATCGGCCGAGCTACGCATCTGCTAAGCGTCCTCACCCCGGGAACTTCCGTTAAAATAACTGGGCCTCTAGGCCACACCCTACCTGAAGTAGAAACCGGAAGAAATGATTTTTATTTAGTGGCCGGAGGCATCGGCCTGGCCCCCATGGCCGAGGTTAAAGCCTGGGTGCTCGCCGGCGGAGCCCAGGCTAACCTACTTTATGGCGAACGCCGAGGCGCTTTACAAGTTAATAAAGCCTGGCTAAGTAGTTGGGCCGGAGACTTCACCGCCACGGTGGAAGACGGCCAAGGTTACGGCCAAAAAGGTTTGGTGACCGAGGCCCTAACCAAAGCCCTAGCCCGGGCGCCTCGATCTATCTTCGCCTGCGGTCCCACTCCCATGCTGGCCGCAATCGCCAATCTAGCTAAACAATTTAAAATTTCAGCCTGGGTTTCACTAGAAGCCGGGATGGCCTGTGGCCTAGGAGTCTGCCTCACCTGCAGTCTACCCCTTAAAGGTGGCGGTCGTTTCAGGGTCTGCCAAGAAGGGCCGGTGATAGAAGCCGCCGCCGTAGCCTGGGAAGAACTAAGATGAGAGAACTAAATCTAACCGTTAAGCTAGGCTCTTTAACCTTGAAAAATCCGATTCTAACCGCTTCCGGCACCTTCGGTTACGGTATAGAACTGAAAAACTTTTGTCCCCCGGACCGTCTCGGCGCTGTCATCACCAAAGGAGTAAGCCTAAATCCCTGGGGTGGGAATCCAACCCCCCGCCTATTTGAAACCGCCAGCGGCCTAATAAACGCTATTGGCCTAGAAAACATGGGGGTGGAGGCCTTTATCGATCGAGCACTACCACCCCTTTTGGCTACTAAAGCCACAATAGGTGCCAACATTCTGGGCCATTCGGTAGAAGAATACGGTCGTCTAGCCGCCCGCTTGGCCGGTACCGGAGTCACTTTTTTAGAAGTAAACGTAAGCTGCCCCAACGTCTCCTCGGGCGGTTTTGCCTTCGGCCTCGACCCAGTAGCGGTGGGAG
>LQAA01000069.1 GCA_001577715.1 Candidatus Adiutrix intracellularis
CGCCTGGCTGCTGGCCCAGGCGGACTATCGGGCCCAGCTATCAAGCCTGTGGCCTTAAGACAGGTTTGGCTCTGCGCCCAGGCTCTCAATATACCGGTAGTAGGTCTAGGCGGTATCGTCTCGGCCACGGATGCCCTAGAATTCATTCTGGTGGGAGCTTCGGCCGTACAGGTGGGCACCGCCACTTTAGCCGATCCCCGCGCTCCCCTAACCATTTTAGAAGATCTTAGTGCCTGGCTACGCAAGGAAGGCCTAAATGACCTGGAACAAATTAGAGGCCAAATCAAAATCTGAACCCCGACGCTTTCGATCGTTTTATCTACTAGGGACCGCCCTCATTTTGGTAGCGCTTATAGAAGGGCCGACCTTATTTTTAAACCTAGTCTTAAGCCGCACTGAACTAGACTACAGCCGGGCCCGGGCCAGTCTATGGTCTAACTCTATTACCGTTACTAATCTTAAAATTAGCCACGCCGACGAGGTATTCACCGCAGAAGAATTTTATCTCGCCGGCTTATCTCTGCCGAGTCTCTACCACCTCTGGCGCACCCCCTCTGCCCGAACAGAATTTCTGTTTCTAGTCGAAGAAGCGTCACTAAAAAATTTTCAATATCAGAGTCGACTAGGCCAATTGAAGGCTAGAACCTTTAAAATTCGGAAGCTAACCTCACCGCCGGCGACTATTTTAGCTCCACCATGCCCCCCCCTGAATTTTTCCAGCCTGAATCTAACTGGACTAGACTTGACCGGACTAAGCCTATTTGCCGGTTTTAAACTGAAACTAGCCCAACTATCGGCGAAGAATCTAGACCTAAATCTGTTAGAATACCTCACCTTCAGCGATCTAACTCTGAGTTGGCAAGCAAGATCAAACAACCCTGAATCCACCGTTTTAAGCCTAAAAACCTTTGCCGCCGATAGCCTTAAAATAGCCGCCGACCGCTTTACCCGCGACCCCACCTGGGCGGCCCTCTGGCTTCTAGCTACCGCCGAAACCCTAGAAATAATCCAAGGCCACCTAACTCTATCAACAGGCCAAACTCTCCATCTAAAATCAGCTTCAAGTAGTTTAAACCGAAACTTTAGTCCCGGTAACGAAACTGCGGTTACTCTGACCCAGGCTCTAAAGTTCACTATCGACCCCGGACTGCTGCCAGAACCAGCAACCAGCTTTTTATCAAACGTAATCAAAGTCCCGCTGAAGGTTACGACGACGACGGAATTAACCTACACCCCCCGAACCCAGATGCTAATTCTGAAAAACGCCCACCTCACCTTTCCCCACTTAGGTTTTCTGGATTTTTCAACCAGCCTAAATCAGTTCCGTTTCGACCACCTCCCGACTGACCTAACTGAACTTTTTACCGCCCTCCTCGCCGGACGACTAACTAATTTGGAACTGGCCTTTCAAAATCAAGGACTTATGGCACTTCTTTACCGTAATCTATGCGATGCCACCACCATTAAGAAAATTTATATCCCCCTTCTAGCCCAACTCCTGACCGAAGTGAAAGTCCCGGCTGTCCCGGCCATCCTAGCTGAATTTCAAGCCTTCCTGGATCGACCAGAACACCTAACCCTAACGGTCTTTCCACCCAAACCAGTCAAGTTAAATATTCTACCTCTAGCATTAGGACGGCTTGCCAATCTAGGCTATTATGATATAATAAAAAAGTTAAACTTAACCCTTACCGTGAACGACCGAACCCCGGTAGCCATAACGGATTAATTTTTCTAAAAACATAAAAATCCACCGACCGACCGTTCCATTAAATAACTCCCCGATGGAAAGTGAAGTTTATGAAATCTAAAACCCCCTTAATCCTTTTAACCCTTATTATTCTGGCGGCCCTGGCCTTTTTTATCGTCCCAAAATTTCTATCCGGTACCCCCTATGAAACTTTCTCCCTGGCCTTAAATCACTTTGCCGGTCAGGGCCGCT
Organism: Candidatus Adiutrix intracellularis; assembly: GCA_001577715.1. Lineage (GTDB taxonomy): Bacteria > Desulfobacterota > Desulfarculia > Adiutricales > Adiutricaceae > Adiutrix > Adiutrix intracellularis. The sequence goes on from LQAA01000069.1 coordinate 1,943, forward strand.
GGACAGCCCAAAGCCACGAGTTCAATTCAATTAACAACGAACTTATCGTAACTGGACTGGACCTAACTCTGCCCATACTCTCGACCGAAGCCGTTACAAAATCGGAAATAAAGACCCAACCTGAAGCTGAGACCGAAAATAAACCCCTAAACCGAACAGTAAAAATTGCCTCAATCATCATCAGAAAAAGTCTGCCTAAAAATAACCTGGAAAAACTATTAACCGAGGGCCTCTGGTCAGGGCAGACTGATTTATCTCTAGCTAAGAGCATTAAAATCACTGGTCTCACCTATAACGACCCCTCACCTGGGGCCAGTTATGACTTAAACTTTGACCAAATCAACCTAGAAGAAGCCACCCTGACTCCAACCGCTTCCGGAGGGTCCAAGGAAGCCACTAGTCTTCTAAAATCTCTACATCTGGCTAAGCTAGGGTATAAGAATTTTAAAATTTCGGCCAAAAAAGGTAAAGCCGAGTTCGAATCCATCCAAAGTACTTCTGAAATCGAAGGCCTGTCCTTCAACAGCGACGTTCCAGCCGAAATAGTCGCTCTAGATTCCAGCGGTATAGCCGAGCTGCTGGCTAGCCAGCAAGCCAAAATCACTATCAGCACCGGTTTTAGCTTTAAATTTACTAATCCTGAAGAAAAAATCTCTGGCGCTCTAACTCTGGCCTCGGCAGCGATAAAAAACTTCCAAGCCCTTCACTCCATCGGTGCCCTGACCCTTAAAGACCTTAAGTTTAACCTAACTAATAAGGAAACCCCTTCAGTCAGCGGCGCTTTAGCTGACCTGAGCCTAACCGGTCTAGATATCAGCGACTACTTAAAAAAAATCCTACCCCTCCTAGCTACCGTCGGTTTAGACCCAAAACTTGTCCCGGAACTTTGGAGCAGCCTTCATACTCTAGCCAGCTTTTTCACTACTCCCTTTTCTTTGGATGAGCTTGCCCTGACCGGTCTAGAATTCGAAGCCGACAAAATCTTCACCCTTAAACTGGCTGAGGCCCGGGCCACCGGACCCTATCGGGTCGGGACGATACCGCTGGCCCAAAAATCTTATTTGAAAGGCCTAGAAATAACCATAGCCGACAATAATGAAGAAAAATTTAATGATTTTTTCAAGTTCGCCTTTAAACATGGCCAATTCTTAATTAATGCCGAAGGGGATAGCGCCTACGACCCTAAAGCCGGGATTCTGACCTCCCGAATTAACAGTTTTAAAATTAAAGATTGGCTAGAATGGTCCGGTGCTCTAAAGTGGAGCGGCCTAACCCCGACTCGCCTGGAAAAACTTAATACCGTGAACATGGACGCTCCCTATCTAGCCCTTATGGCTCCAGATGAAATTCTAGGAGATCTGGCTTTAGAATCCATTGACTTCAAAATTCAGGATAACGGTCTAACCAACCAGATTCTCAGCTATCTAGGGGCTCAGAATGGGAATCTTGCCCTGGCCGAATCCAGAAATAAAACTATCGGCGATCTAAAGACTCTTGGCACCGCCGCTAGCCTATATCTAACTAATCCCGAAGATCTAACGAACCCCCCTCATTACTTTTTTAGAAGAACCCCAAGTTCTAAAATTAAGCCTGAAGCCTATTCCGCCCCTCAGCTTTAAGTCAACTCAGAGTCTAGAAAATAATTACACGACCGTGCTAAATTCCCTGAACATAACTATTTCCGCTAATAACCAAACAGGTTCATCTCTCAAATTTTTAAAAAATACCCCTCCTGCCCAGCCGAAGGCCGAGAACTAAAACTGAAAAGAACGGCCGACGAAATACTCATCTATTGGGCGGCTATCTAGCCGTCCAGCCCACCTAATGAATCAACACAACCCTTAATCCAGCCACTGAACCTAGCGACCAATAACCTCCTATCCCCACTCTGGTTGACTCTTTCCACCCCCGGCCCCCGCCCTAACCTATCTGGAACTCAATTCCAACTTGCCCGTAAATCCTGCTACCCCTGTCGAACTAAGCCTACAACTACTAGAGAAATCTAGCCTGGCCAATCCTGTTACGTCTTAGCTCTAACCGGGAAGACTCATTAACTTAATACTCGAGGAATTAAGTCTCCCCCCCCTACCCCTCCGGCCAAATCTTTATAGACGAACCCGAAGGCTTCCGCTACTGACCACTAACGCCTCTAATCATTCTAAAACTATCCTTCGAAATTCCCTGCTTAAACCATCCCTGGAGTTTAATTTCCTTTGATCTCGACCGCCTAACTCTGGCCTTAACCCTAACCCGAAACTAGATCTAGCTGACCGAACGCAACACTTGGCTCACCGCCCACCGGATAGTAATTCACTCCTAGCCACCTGACGAACTCACCCCTCCTCACCGCACCAATCCGAATCTGCCCCCAGTTTTCGGGAAACTCTAGATAAGGTTAAAAAATAAGTCTGGACCTTCTACTAGCAGCAGCCCCTAACCGAATATTTTCTGACCGCATCCCGCCGGCAAGGGTAAAAAACTATTCTAAACACTCTACTCAACCCTGAGGTCAACAAAATCTAGCCGATACCCTCAGCTATCCACACCCTGTTCATCTACGGCTATCTCATAAACCTAGCCTCCTCCAACTTCCCGGGTTTCATCGCTGTAGTGGATAAACGCCACTTTACTTTCGGCCACTTTATCAAAGAGATTAAAGCGGGCTTAAATCTAGAGCGGCCTCAGCTAACCTCTGATTCTGATAAATCAAGAATAATTACATAGGGTCGATAACGAGCAGCCGCTGAATCTTAACTAGTCTAGACTATCATCTCCCCCTCCGGCCGTCTGGGCTAACGGTAATTATTCGTAGCCCCCCTACTACGTACGGAATTAATCTCACAACTTCTTACCAACGGCAGAATCGCGGCCGAGCCAAGGATTGGGCCTACTCCCCCAACTACCCCAAACTACCAGCCGCGCTACCCTATCTACCGACTAATTCCAAATAATACATCATGAGCAACCATCTGCGATCAAAAATACAGGTCTTCCATAGACCCCCCTCTCCCTCTTCGACTATGGTGAAGCTAAAGTTATTTTTTGAAGGAATTTACCCTTCCACTACATTATCATCCGTAAAAAGAAATAATGATTATCCTCCTCCTAACAACGGCCGGCCATCGTATCGACCTAATCGGTCTAAGCGTTGGCTATCTACCCACCCTTTTCACTAAGCACCTACCCTTAATATGTGCCGCCCCGCCTATCCAACCTTAATTTTCTAGTTCTCTACTAGAGCCACCTGATTCCAAGGAGGCTACTCGTGTAAAACTTTCATCAAAGCTCCCGCCTAACCTTTCAGAATTAACCCAAAATACTCTGGCCACCTTCGATTCCTTTCTGAGTCTAAAAAATCCGCTCCAGCAAACTATAGTTCTGGCCCGAGCGCCGAGTAACCTAAGCACCCCGCTCTGGAACCGGACCGCCCTCACGGCGATCTTTACAACTTGAACAAAAAAAACTACTCTAAAATTTTGTAGCTAAATCCAAAGACTGAAGTTATATCCTAAAAATTAAGACCAGTGAAGTTTCTGGCGAAGAATATCGGTAAAATTCCGGCGTGGGTTGATGATAAGGTTAAGGCCCCTTTTATGACACCGGGCGATAATATGATCACCTGGGTTGAGAGGAATGCTGACCTGGCCGTCAGCGGTGAGATGAATATCCTGATCAAAGCTCTCGCTATCCACAATCATTTCTACAGGATAGACAGAGGGTAAAATTAAAGGCCGGCTTGTTAGGCTAAAAGGACAGATAGGCGTCACCACTACGACTTCGAGAGTAGGATAGATCATAGGACCACCGGCCGAGAGGTTATAGGCCGTAGAGCCAGTAGGGGTGGAAACTATAACCCCATCGGCCCGGAAGGCCCAACGACCGAAATCCTTGACCTCTAAGTTCAGAGTGATAATACGCGAAAGGGCACCCTTATTAACTACCACTTCATTCAAAACCAAGACCTGAGCTATTTTTCGTCCCTTGCGCTTAACAATTACATCTAGGGCCAGACGTTTTTCCCGGCGGAAGCGACCAGCCAAAATTTCGGTTATCATCTCCATAAATTGGGCCGGCTCGGTTTCGGCTAGAAAGCCCAAATGACCTAAGTTAACCCCAAAAAGAGGTGTTCCGGTCAAACCCCAAGCTCGGGCCGCATATAAAAGAGTACCGTCTCCGCCTAGAGAAATGACTAGATCCGGGCTAAAACTGACCAAGGGCTTAATCGGCTCAGCTTGGTCTGAACATTCCAACCAAACCTCAAGGCCGCGCTTTTCCAAAAATATGGTCACCCACTGGGCAAGTTCGGCGCTAAGTTCGTCGTCTTTATAGATAACAACTACCTGCCGCCACAAAGTAAGCCTCCCTTTCTTTTCAAAATGATCGACTTAATTTATCTAAAAAAGTATTATATCACAGCCGGAGCTAGCAGAGACAACTTTATAGGACAAAACGATAAGACAATCAAACTCTTCTACCTCATCACCCTAGGCTATGCCAGAAATCTAGTGGATATCGAACGCTTTTCCGCTTTAGCCACCCGTAACCTAGGTCTAACCCTCACTACCAATCAGGAAGTGACTGCCCTCAATGTATTTAGCACTTGCACCTTTCTTCAAACCACAGTAGAAACTGTACAGACTTTGAAACCCAGGCCGTAACTCTTCCTGAAACTTTCACCCACAACCCTAGCCCGCCCCAGGTTTACCGCAGAAAGACAGCCAGTCGGAGGCCACCGGCCCGGAATACCTTTTTTTCGAGCCTTTTTGAAAATAGCTAAGGGCTGCAACAACCGCTACGCCTATTACCCCCTCCCTCACTGAGAAGATCTCTAGTGATCCCCCTCCTCCTATAACAGTTAGTAACCGAGGTAGAAGAACTAGCCGCTACCGACGTACGTGAACTGACCCTAATGTACAGAAATTAACTATCTATGGCCGCAACCGAGGCGCGTCCGAAGCGCTAACTGCTCTACTTAAAAACTTAAACCAATTGCCAAGCTTAAAGACTAAGAACTAAATCTAACCGCTCAGGCCCTGGCAGAAGCTTATAATATTTACTATCTTTTTAAAATAAGGAGCTCTATTTTATAGTATATAAAACTTCCATAATACACAAAGAGCGAATCAATATCATCTATAAAATAATCTCCGACGATGGCCAGAACGAACAAGAACTACCCTTTAACTTTTTAGTAATGAGCGACTTTACCCAAACTGAAACCAGGAAGTCAGGCAAGGTTCCATTAACGAGTACAATTCCACTAACGCTACTCAAGATAACTTTGATTCAGTTCTCAAAAACTAAAAACTGAAGCTAACTCTACTCAGAGACGATACCCTTAATAGCGAAAACGAAGGGATAATATCTCTAACTATTGAATTAATCTAACTAATTTATGTTCGAAAGCTTCTTTAACTTAGAACTAAAGCTAAAGAACACCTATCCTTATTATAACTGGTATTTTTTTAAAGCTTAAGTAAACAACAATAAAAATAAAGCTATAGCAAAATATATTACACTAGCCCTTAAGCTTCGCTTTCTCAAAAAAGATAAGAGTTCAGACATTATCACTTTGTTAGCATACTCACTCAGGCGACCAAGGAATTATCTTGACAATATAGTGGAATATTAATAAACTAAACTAGATTATGCGCTCGTGGCTCAGCTGGATAGAGCACCGGACTACGAATCCGTAGGTCGCAGGTTCGAATCCTGCCGGGCGCACCAATTAAATTAAGGGCTTCACAGAATAAATTTGGAGCCCTTGTTTTTTGGTAAATTAATTCAACTAGTCACATAATAAACTAAATATTAGTTAAAAATAATGTAATATTTAAATTTTTATAATGATACTATTTTTCTATAATAAAATTATATAGCTATAATATTAATTTATTAAAAAATAGATTCCTTTACTCCCCATTATGTTAATCAAGTTCCTAAAATATTACTCAATTTTTTGGTTAGTTAGAAAAAATTAACAAAAAATAATTTATTCTTACAAATAATTACAATACTTTATAAAAAGCACCCCTTTAGGTACGATTTTAAATTTATTTAGTAAGTAAAAAAATTAAATCGTGAAACTCCTCCCGACGAATGCATAATATACTAAAAATAAATTGGTCTTAAACTAAACTTCCAGCGATTTTTTGCTGAAATATGCTAAAATTAATAGTAAAGTATCTATTATTCTAATACATACCTTTATAAATAATACTTTTCTATTAACTTATATCAAATGTTATATTATTATTCGGTCGTACACACAGATCCAATACTAACTCGTGGTTAACCTCCAGCTATTCCCCTACAAGAATCGTACTGAGAAAACGGAAGGGCTAAAAAGGAACCCTGGCCAACTTTTCCTGCCTTGTTTCTGATACAATCTATTTGATTAAATGCAACACCAAAGGGAATCTTCCGTTTCAGCCACGGAATCTTTCTTTATCATTTAATTAAAACTCATAGTCACATTCAGATTATTATAACGCCATGAAAAAATTTAGACCACCAAATTTTATTTCCTCCAAATTAAACCCTAAGTGAGATTTAACCTTGACTATAATAGTCGCACGCATTATTTCTTCCAAAAATAAATTGGTGACACCCACTCCTCAAGATATATCGAAGGCAGATATCATCCTTTAGCCTAATCTAGTTACAGCCGCAACAAAAAACAATGTTGGTTCCTAAAAATATTAAAATTATAAAAGTTAAAAAATACCGCTTAGATTACCGTCTTGTATTTAACCGCAGTTTACGGATTAATTGAAAGTAAAAATCTACAACTGAGTCTTTTCCATGAAAAAAATACTTTAATTTTAAAATTAAAGACAACAGTTTCCTCTTTTCTCGAGAGGATAAAAGCATTGTAACGGAAGCTATTCTTAATGATATCTATATTATCAAAACTTCGATTACTTCGAAAAAAAATAAGCGTCACCGACTGCGTTTACAACTACAAATAATCATCATAAATGGAACGAACCTTCTGTACGGTAAAAACTATCGGAAAAAAATTAGACCACTTTATTGCTATACAGAATCGAGAGTTCAGACGCATTTATTTTTGTACGTGTTGGCCTGTTATATTGAATAACACATGCATAAAACCTGGAAAAAATTAACTTTTACCACTAAAGAATTAGTTTAAAAAAATCCGCACCCCCATAGCACTAGTGCAAAGCTTAGACAGTACCAAACAAAAAGGACTATGAAGAATTAATTCCAGCTTCTCACCTTCGCAAATATTTTAACCAACCTTGCCAGCATCGGCTTCAATATATTTTAAGCACTCTTTAACACGCAAAATACCAACTAAGAACTTTTTACTTTTAACACCACGACCTAACCCTCGCTTTGATTATAAAAAGTTCTCGATCTGATTCAAATTAAAAATCCTGCCCCTTAAAAATACATTTAATTTAGTATATCGAAGAATGAAAGTTTAAGTTAACCAAAAATAATTTTCTCTCTATATCACCGCAATATCTCAAAATATATTTTTCACACAACCAATCCTATTTTCCTCACGAATAATTCTCAATTATATTTTTAAGCCCGCCATCTTGAACCCCAAGTTCTTAGACCAATACTTTACAAATAATTTGATAAATTTATTAAAAGGCTTTATTGACTTGAGTAAAGCCAATCTACTAAAAATATATTTAAGGGAAACGCCAGTTAAAGAGATTGATTCCGTATGGCGAAACTAAATGAAGTCAATCTCAACGGCATCAATCTCCATATGGTTATCTTGGCAAAACCAATTTACAGAAAAATAATCTTGATCGAACTAACCTCACCTGAGTCAATCTTAATAGGGTTAATCCTAATAGATCTCATTTTACTGGAGTCAATTTAAGCGGAGCAATACTCTTTTTAGTTTAAAAGTTTATTATATTTTATCGAAAGATATCTGGCTATAAATATTGAGGAATATGCTAATCTTTCATCTAAATCTCAAACACTTTATAAAGCGAAGTTATCACCGACTCCCAAAAATAAATTAGAAACAAAATATCCAAGTCTTTTTTTACCGAAGCCAACTAACTATCAGCTTTTATCGGAGCTACAGGAAGCGCCAGATAAAAATAAATGAACGACGCGTGATAACTATCCAACTAAAAAGACCGGAAATCATTTATTTTATTAGATTTCCGGTCTCTATCGAACTCCATCGGATTTTCTACTGGTGGAGGCGGCGGGAATTGAACCCGCGTCCGAAGATTTTCCCCCGAAGTATCTACAGGCTTAGGCCATTATTTAAATCTCACCCCGATAGCGCCAATGGACAGGCTCTCCCGAAGGCCAGCGAAAAGATTTTCTTATTCCATTTGTCCTTCCACAACCAAATGAAACCAGCCCATTTAACCACACCCCGCAATCGCCCCGGGCCAGGTCGACTGTAGAATGCTGGCCTAAGCGGCCAGTGCGTACTCGTAAGAGTCTGCTTTTGTATTTAAATCCCAAATGGATTAACGAGTCACCGGGTCGCTCGGCCTGCCGCTGCGAGTTCAATTATCCCCGTCGAAACCATATCGCCCCCTTTATCTTTATCTAAGATAAATCCTAACCCGCAATATTGCAAGATATTTTTCTATACAGATCTTTCAGACCCTAGCCAAACTCGGGCGTAGCGGTGTTGAAACCGAACTTAACCGCTACATAAGCTCCGATGACCTTTTTTTAAAAGAAACGCCGTTTAACACAGCGGGTTAATCCATTAACTAAGCGGCGGAGAGGCTATTTATTGGGTTATTCAACTAAATTAGTGACTAGTTGCAACAGCTTCTATACTGAACCTAAGTCAGACAATTTTTTAATTACTTGTGATAAACTGAATAATAATTAAAGCTGAGCAACCCAGCAAAATATTTTCATAAAACTAAATGGAGAGCCTCTGATAATCAATGGATTAATATTCTAAAAACCACGAAAAAAGCCACCCGAAAACCCAGGTCCAAAAATAATGACCATTCTATCTATGTTTAATCTTGTCTATACTTAACATGAACTATTTGGACAGAGCATCCAAAGCCCTTTTATAAAGAGCCTTTAAAACAGCGGAAACTTTCTTTAAAATATAAGCTTCCCCCCCACAGCTAACAAACATACTACTAGTTAAGTTACAAAAAATTATAAAACTAAGTATAAGATATGGGTCTTGCCTTCTGAAAAAAGCTGATAGTCAACTAATTTCGAACTTATTAATCCAGTGCTAATGACTTCAAGCAGTATCTAGTCACGATAAATCTCTCCACAACGTTTGTAACAATAGGCGGCTCCATGATATTCGATAAGCCACCGGAGGGCACAACCAGTTAAATTCATTACTAAACGATATTTTTAGTTAGTTTAATAATTAACTCCACATTAAAACCGCAGGTTTTTTACTCTAGGGCAAAGATCTTACTTTAACTAGGTATTCGTCAGAAATAATTTCATTTTTAATTTTTCTAACGGTACTAAAAATATATACTTATAATATTACTCCATTAAAAATAGATTCATCTACTTTCCACTATATTAGTCAACCCCCAAAAATACTAATTAAATTTTTGATTAGTCAGAAAATTTATAAAAAATAAATTATTATTTTTTATAAATAATTACAATATTTTATAATAAAGTACTTTTTTAGGTACGATTTTAGATTTTTTTAGTAATCAATAAAGTCTAATTGATGAATATGCGATCTTATCAAGTTCTTCAGAGATAAAAAATATTTGAGACTAGGACTTATGCCCTAGTTACGCTCCGACTTTGCACTTTTCATTGCGCTTCTTTTATTCATGGGGATTGGTAATATTAGACGATGGAGACTTCGATAGGTTCCTAAAATTCTCTCAGGCTCTAGCTAGATTAATTTCCTATTCGGTAACTTTATCTCGTAAGGTAGTACTCTCTACTCGTAACAGAGCATTCCAATCGCATAAAACATCAAGTGAACATTCAAATCTATCTATTATTCTAGAAAGCTTAAAATACTGTATTTTACGATTTACTTGATCCTATAATCACAATATACTATGTTTTTATGTTCATTATAACTACATATTACTTAATAATTACCATGAACAGTTAACGATAGCACAAAAAACATCAGAGAAGATAATAACCTTGTTAAGATGAGCAGTCCCCATAAGTAAACTATGGTTTTATACCTTATAGATGACATAATAAAAGGCCTTTTTAAGCTTGCTATCCGTAATAACCTCTTTCAACTATAGGTGGTTCTTATAAAATAATCTTTATAGCCTTAACCATTAAACAAGGTTTTTCCGCAACTTATCAGTTAAACAAAAAACTCTAATCTCTGTTTTGATAAATATTTTTCATTTAATTGAAAATATACTTCCCTCGTAAGCTCCCGGCAACGATTAACCGCTATGAAGCCCGAAAGTAGCCCCCAGAGCCGGTGAGTTGAAAATGGACTCAGGCGGCCCCTGGGCTATTATGCGGCGATTTAAACAAATGATCCAGTCCGCATGAGCCCGAGCAGTAGGGAGATCATGACTGACCATAAGAATAGTAAAACGATTTTTAAAACCTTCCAGAAGCTCACAGAGAAGCTGCTCGCCATAGACATCCACCCCAGTGGCAGGCTCGTCCATAATTAGCAAATCCGGTGTCAGGCTCAGGGCCGATGCCAACAAAACGCGCTGAAATTCACCCCCAGAAAGATCGCCCAACCGGCGTCCGGCTAGACGCTCAGCCCGAACCTGATTCAGCAGTTCTAGAGCCCTGGCCCTAACCACCCTAGCCAACCCCAACCATAAAGGACGGTCAGTGAGGCCCAGAGCCAGAAATTCCAACACGGTCAGAGGCAAGCGGCGGTCAAAATCCAAGCGCTGAGGAACATACCCTAACCGAATTTTAGAAGGATTAAAAATAACTTGCCCTGTTTTTAAAGGAATCTCACCCAGAATACCCCGTATGAGAGTAGTTTTGCCACCGCCGTTAGGGCCAATAACAACTGTCTGGCCACCGATGGGTATAACGGCAGACAAGTTATTCAAAATATCTAGTTGCCCCAGTTTAACGGAGACATTTTTTATTTCCACTGCCCAAGGACGCGGCGAAAAGGCTGAGAGCGTCATTTTCGCCGGTGCTGGAGGAAAATATCTTCCGGTTTATCCAACTCAGTCGGAGGTTGGGTGAAAAGTTTTTCTAGAACTTGAAGATCGGCAAACATAATTTTCTGGTAATAGTCCAATGGAGCATCATCCGGACCAGAGGCAACCGGGTCGATAAGGACCACGGGCAATTTAGCTTCCACCCCCACCAAGCGGGCCAAATCGACCCGCCCGCCCGGATCAGCTAAAATAGCCCGAACGCCAGCCTCCCTGGCCAAGGTGGATAATTCGAGCAAACGGGCAACCGAAGGAACCGCCTCATCTTCACTTTCAATGATAGCCACGACCGGTAACCCCATCTCCGCCGCTATATAAGCCAAACTTTCATGACTTATCATAACCGGGGGATGACCAAGTCTAACCCCAATGGTAGCGAACTGATCTCCCAGGCCTTGGAATTCCACAGCTAGCTTATCAGCCTTAACCCGATAGATTTCCGCTCTATCAGGATCGATAACGGCTAGGCCGGCAGCGATATTGCGAACTAGACTAGCGGCCAGACCGGGGGCAGCAAAAAAATGAGGACCTACCCCTCCCTCCTCCCTCCCCCGGAATCGGAGCTGCGCCTCCGCCAGGTTTATGATCAGGGCGGTCTCCGGGCCGCCGCCGGGCAGACCGGCGGAAGCGTCAATTATTTTCAGACCAGGCTTAGCCACGCTTAAGGCTCTTTTCAAAAAAGTTTCTAGCCTTAAGCCGCCGGTTATCATAAAATCGGCCTGAGATAAACATTCCAGTTCCACCGAAGTGAGGGTATGATCGTGGGGACAGCCGGCAGCAGTAACCAAAAGACGAGAAGTAAGCTCCTTCCCGCCTTCAAGGATATTACGGGTAAACAAGTAGATCGGAAAAATGGTAACCAGAATTTCCTGCCTCGCCCAACCCAGCCGAGCCGGGATCAAAACTAAAACCAGAATTAAAACGACGCTCCGCAGAATCAGAATTAATTTTTTCATAGTCTAATCACCTGATTAGCCTCCGCCTAGGCTTTAATAACCTCATATATGTTACTGATACGCTTACCTTTAAGCTGGTCTATAAAGTTAAAATATTCTAAGCAATTGCCTTAAGCTATAACCGTGAACCCCCCCTCTACCAAATCACACAAGGCATAAGCTATGACTAACTCGCGGGTAGTAAAAAAATCTAATGCTATAAAAGACCAAAAGACAGAAGGGAGGGGTCGGGTATCAAAAAAAAGTAATAGTTAGCTTAGTACCCAACGGCTCATCCGCCCGCGCCCATATCCTAGCTGCCGACCAGCACCACGACCCCCCAATTTCGTTCAACTAGCATCGCCAGGATCGCAACTAAAAAACCAACGCTAAGATTCCAAGCAGGCTGCAATAAATCAAGAATCAGCTCATCTTCACCTATATCTTCCAAAACGGTCACCAACCGGCAGGGCCGTACAAGACCAAAATTTCGGGTTAAGCGGACTCCCGTCCTAAAACTAACCAACATTCCCTCTGCCGGTAAGTCTAAGCTTTCAACTCCGTCCTCTCCAAAAAGACTGAACCGGAAGCGGCCAAAATCTTATCGTACAGGCCAACAGTCAAAGGACTCCAGCGGCCTTCAGCTAAAGTAACCTGAGTTTTAAAAAGCGTCTGGAGATAAGCTAACCCGATCAAATCTAGATGAAAAATGTTAATTATAAAACTATCCACCGTACCCTTCTTCAGGCCGATTTAAGTTCGCGAACCCAGGGTGCGACGACGTCGTAAGCGATACTCCTGATGGAGGCCAAAACCACCAGGGCTACATTTTTAGGCATCAGAAGATGAGTGACATCAGAAGAAATGAAACGCTGGGACGATTTTTTAACCTTAATTTTCAACTTTCTACCACCATCTATACCGGAACCAGCATAAAATGGTGCTATTTTTAACCGAATACATATCGGCGAAAAGAATCTTTTCTTCGTTAATTTCGCCAAAAGAAAAATTATACAACACATCAAAAATTAGAGCCTCCAAATTATCCACCGTGACCAGCCCCTAATCGCTGTTTATTTCATTGGGGTCCAACGGAGCGAAATAACTATTGTACATAGCTATTATATCCAATCTCATCGATATTATAGAGGTAGCGAAAGATATCGGCTACGGCCTGCAGAGGGGCACCCTCGACATAAGCTGGTGCTTAACTAAACCTGAACAACTCTTCCAGCTACTAAATGTTGGTGGCTTCTAATATGGCACATAGAGCTTATTATTTTTTTATTATGGGATACAGCCAAGTATTTTCACGTCAACTTATAAGACATATTAACCGACGCTTCGGAGGGAACATCCCACTCGAATAAGTTAATTATGGAAAAACTATACTGACGTGACAAAACCGTAGCCATGGTAGCACTTCTAATATAATTCTTTTTCAAAAGAAAAATAAACATTAGTTTATCAGGATTATTCTACAACCACTTGATGGCTTCTTCTAACTGGCCTCGGGTGATGTACCTGGCTCTCAATAAATAAACGTCCACTATTAGCCAATGGCTTTTAATATTTTGTTTTTTAATTGTATCGCTTAAAGATGTTCCGCATCAGGCTATTTCACTCATATCCTAATTCTTAAAGAAGATTCTAATAGCCATCACTGACTATTTACATAATAAAATAACTTGAAAAAACACTTAATTATTATTTTTTTATTATATATCAGCTGAAATATTTTGCAAGCATTTATGAAAGTTAATAACTTAAATGTCGTAGCTAGGAATATAAGGGGAAAATTCGGCGGTCAGAAGAATCCGCTACACCACTGCTTCCGAGTCGGGGCTGGTCAGAATAAGGCTCAAGTAGCGCCGCTCGTAGTAGCCGCTCCCGGCCCCAGATTGGCGCAGTTCAACAAAAGCACGATCTTGGTCACTAAAACTATGTAGAGGGTCAAGTCGTCAAAAGCAAAGGCGTTGTCCACGTTTACCCGTTCGTCTGTTCCGACGGGGTAGATCATTAGCAGCCAAACGCCAAATTATAAAGCGACTAACCAAGGATTTTAACCAGGGGATGAACCGGACTCACGGCCAGATAATATTTCCAAGACAGATAAGGGAAAGTAACAGTATCTTTCTGCCCCCGTAATTGTTCCCCGATCACCCCAGATCGGCCTCATTCTGAGCCAAAGCTACAACTAAGCCGGCCAGTTCCCACGGGTAACCTTCCAAGCGCAGCTCTGGATAAAAAAGCCGGAACCCAACCAGAGTAACAAGTAAAAATCAAATGGCAGCGTTGCTAGCCGCTATACAAAACCGGACCTGCTCATTCCAATTGAAACACCCAATAATAACCTAGATGTTCTAAATATCAGCCAGAATGCGGGAAGCATTTTAGGATTATACCCACCAGACACTTACCGAATCGGATGAAAAATTTGACTTCCAGTTCTTTCTCTAATTCGCCAATTTACCAGTTTATACCCCGCTAAAAGACATAAAAGGCCTGAACTATCCAGGTCAGGTCGAAGCTGTAACTACCCGTATACTAAATAATCTTATTTTTTTAAAGATCCATAACTTTTACTTTAAATCAAGCCTCCACCACTTATGTAAACGTTTAAAGAGACCGACCTTTAACCTACTGCCGATGAAAAAATAGCCCCATAATTTTTTGGCCACAACCCTTGTTCTAGCCGCCGAAATAACTTTCAGTTTCACTGCCACCGTCGAGGTAAAAGATAAAAATTCCACCCACGGCTACGATCGCAACAATTACTTTCATTGGCCGAGCTATCGGGACGAAAGTCTAGGAGCCATATAGATTCACACCCCCGAATTTTGTACCGCTCTAGAAAGTAAAAACTAACGAGATCAGCATAGCCTCTACCATGAATCTACCCCCCACCTCCCCCCGGCCCCCGAGGCCTCAAGGCTCTCTAAAACTTTATCTCTATCATAATGTAACGGACAAGAACTTCATAAAAATTATTTTTCAGTGTATAATCTTTTAAAAAATTATAAACTATACTGAAAGGAGTTCCGCCCATGGGCCGCGAGCAATACCGGCAAATCCTGCGTGACCACTTTCCCGATAAAATTAGTCTAAAAATTGGCAAGACCACTCTAGTTTACCAAAAACAGATTTACGAAATTAAAATCGACCCAGGGCTGGAGACCAGAGGCGGATTACGCTACGGCGAAAATCCGGGGCAGGAAGCGGCCATCTACCGCCTAGTAAACGGCAACCTTGCCCTAGCCGGCGTAACCTATGTAGGCCCCGCCGACGCTCTAGTCTCAGCCTTGACCAACAGCGAGTCAGCCAATAACAATATCTTCGGCTGCGGTAAACACCCCTCCAAAACTAACCTCACCGATGTTGACGCAGCCCTGGGTATTCTGCGCTATCTAACCGAAAAACCCACGGTGGTTATCGTCAAACATAACAACCCCTCCGGCGTAGCTACGGGCTCTAACATTAAATCTGCCTTTGAGCGAGCCTGGCTGGCCGACCCGGTAGCCTCTTTCGGCGGCGCTGCCGTACTAAACCGATCGGTGAATAAGCCCTGCGCCAAGGCCATGAATAACCACTACCTCGAAGTAGTGGCTGCCCCGGACTTTGAAGAAAGCGCTCTGGGTATTCTTCTACAAAAAAAAGATCTACGTATTTTTAAAATAAAGAGGATAGACAAGTTACAACACTTGGTCGTTAAACGCTTTCTCGATATCAAAAGCCTGATCGATGGCGGCCTAATTCTACAGCAGTCTGCCATTAATACTATTAACTCGGCCATTGATTTTATACCCGCCGTGGCTGAGCACAGCGGCCGGATCTATCAAGCTCAGCGCCAACCTACCGCCCGCGAACTGAACGACCTTATCTTCGGTTGGGCAGTGGAACAGGGTGTAATTTCAAACTCAATTCTCTTTGTCAAAAATGAGGCTACCATAGCTATAGGCGCGGGAGGGCAGGATCGGGTAGGTATAGTTGAGGCAACAGTGGCCAAAGCCTACCGCAACTTTTCTGAAAACCTTGCCCAAAACCACTACCACCAGTCTTTCAAAGAACTGGAGCTGGCCGTGAACAAGGGGGAAAGCCCCCGAAAAATTCTGGAAGACTTGAACCAGAAAACCCAAACGGCCCAGGGCGGCCTAACCGGCGCCGTCATGATCTCCGACGCCTTCTTTCCCTTCCGTGACGGGGTCGACACAGCTATCAACCACGGCATCCGGGCCATCGCCCAACCTGGTGGAGCTCTGCGAGACTACGAAGTCATAGAAGCCGTCAACCAAGCCCGTCCAAAAGTGGCTATGGTCTTCACCGGACAGCGAGCTTTTAAACACTAAAATATCTACGAGGAAAAACAACATGGGCCATATCGGTATCTGGGAACTAATCATTATCGCTATTTTAATAGTCGTTATTTTCGGCGGCCGTAACCTCCCTGAACTAGGTCGGACTCTAGGCCAGCGCCTGACTAACTTCCGCCAAACCATAAAAAAGCCAGATGCACCGGCTGGGAAAAAAACAGGAGATGGCAGAAATTGAGACCAGCTAAACTACCCGAAACGATCCGGGCAACGAGCAACCTTTACGCCAAACTCCACCAAACTCTGACCGAAACCCAAGCCAGTCTCGCGACCAAAATCAGCCTTAAGACTCTAAAGATACAACTACTTTTCCCCCCATCCGAAACAGTAACTGCCCAATCTGACAACAAAACGTTTGCTAAAAAAAATGCCCCCTCCGGACCCGCTAAGCAGCCGCTAACTTTTCCCCTCACCACCCCATTATTTTTAATTGTTGTAAAATTATACGGAGAAAGTCATGGCAATTATGCCTATCCTGCAATATCCTGATCCCCGACTCCGCCACCAAGCGGAGCCAGTAGCTAATTTTAACGAGAGCTTAAAAAATCTAGCTGCTGATATGAAGGAAACCATGCTGAAGGCCTCTGGGGCCGGTCTGGCCGCACCACAGATATCTATTTTAAAGCAGCTAATCGTCATAGCCGGAGCGGAGAACAACGAAGACTTCGACGACCGGGTGCTGACCCTGATTAACCCGAGAATAATCCACGCCGAAGGCGAACAGACTACCGACGAGGGTTGCCTGTCACTTTTAGATTTACGCGATCAAGTACTGCGAGCCGCTGAAATTACAGTTGTCTATCAGGATCTGGAGGGCCTCCAGCAAGAAATAACGGCTTCTGGCAGACGGGCGATCATTCTGCAACATGAAATAGACCATTTGGACGGCATATTATTTATAGACCGACTAAGCCTACTTAAGCGCAGCATTTATAAGCGAAAAATAAAAAAAAACCTAAAAGTGGCGGCCGATGACTGATTTACGCTTGGTTTTTTTCGGCAGTTCCAAATTCGCCGTCCCACCGCTTCAAACCCTAGCCGCTGGGCCGGACCCGGTAGTCCTGGTTATTACCCCACCCCCGACCCCGTCCGGCCGGGGTCGAAGATTACAACCAGTCCCGGCGGCGGTAGCAGCCGAAGCTCTGGGTTTAAATCTCTTTCTCTCCCGTTCGATCCGCTCACCAAAAACTCTAGCCGCTATTCGGGCTGTCCAACCGGATCTGTTGGTAGTAGCCGCCTTCGGTAGCTTTCTACCTCCCGAATTATTAACCCTAACTCCCTGGCCACCCCTAAATATCCATCCCTCGCTTCTACCCCGCCACCGAGGTCCAGCTCCAGTTAGTTGGAGCATCATTCATGGTGACGCGGAGGTAGGGGTTTCCATACTTTTTTTAGAAAAAACTATGGACGCCGGACCAATTCTACGACAACGCGCCTTCCCTGTCGCCGGTAGCTTAGCCGGGGCTGGAGCTTGGGAAAATATTCTAGCCCAGGCCGGGGCCGAAGAGCTTCTAGCCGCCATAACTGATCTAAAAACAGGACGGGTCAACCCCCAACCCCAAGACCAGGCTCGAGCCACCATCAACCCACTTTTAACTAAAGCCGACGGCCGAGTAGATTTTCAGCGCCCAGCCCCAGCTTTGGCCAGGCTGATCAATGGAGTCGACCCCTGGCCCGGTGCAACAACTACTTTCAAAGGACGATTTCTAAAAATTTTCGGGGCCTCAGCCGGGCCGGCAGCCTCAGTCGCCCGACCCGGCCAGGTACTGAAGTTAGATACCCAAGGCCGTATAGTGACAGCTACCGGTTCAGGAACCCTAGCTCTAAGCGAATTTCAGCCCGAGGGTAAAAAACGCCTAAAAGCGGCTGATTTCTGGCACGGTTATCACCCGGAAACTCTAGGTGATTTAAATTGAATCGGGGCCTAACTCTTTCGCTCAACCCTCGTCTAGTGGCCTTTCTAGTCCTTAAAGAAACTGCAGCCGGCCGCCACCCGGAAGAAACTTTAGCCGAACAGGGTCAGCTTCTACCCCAACGGGATCAGAACCTAGCCGCAGCTCTAACCTATGAGACCCTACGACACCAATCGTTTCTAGACTGGGTGCTACAAAGCCGCCTCACAATCGGCCGGACTGGGTCGAATCTACGACTAGTACTACGTTTAGGCCTAACCCAGCTTTTATATTTCGACCGTTTAAAAGAACACGCAGCGGTCTCAGAAACCGTGGCCCTCGCCAAAGACCTCTTGCCCGGCCGAGCCGGACTAGTAAATGCAGTTTTACGGAGTCTTTTACGGACTAGAGCAGCTGGACACCCCTGGCCGCCGAAACCAACCCTGAGCGGGAACCCAGCAAAAGACCTGGCCCTCAACCACAGTTACCCATCCTGGCTGGTACTAAACCTGCTTCACCGCTTCACCCCCAACGAAACCGAAGAAATTCTAGTCGCCGGCAACCGCCCCACCC
This sequence comes from Candidatus Adiutrix intracellularis, assembly GCA_001577715.1. Classification (GTDB taxonomy): domain Bacteria; phylum Desulfobacterota; class Desulfarculia; order Adiutricales; family Adiutricaceae; genus Adiutrix; species Adiutrix intracellularis. The sequence goes on from LQAA01000069.1 coordinate 20,851, forward strand.
CACCCACTCTACGCCTTTCACCAGGTCCAGTCGACCGCGAAACTTTCAGCCGCACCTTACCTTTCGACACCCGCCCAACCCTTTTTTCACCCTGGGGCCTAACCGCCCTCAAATTCGCCGGACGACCAGAAAATTGGCCTGGTTTTGCTGAGGGTCGTTTCACAGTACAGGACGAAGCTTCTCAGTTATTGGGCCTTCTGACTGGCTCCCTAGCGCCAGGTTCGAAAGTACTAGATGCCTGCTGCGGCCTAGGAGGCAAAACTCTACTTTTAGCCGCCTTAAACCCGACCGCTCTAATTATAGCCCGGGATAAAGACCCTACCAAACTGGAGCGACTGCAGGTTGAAGCCGGCCGCCTAGGCCTAACCAATATTCAAACTGAAAGAGGAGACTCACTAGCCGAACGACCGGAAAACACTGCCACCTATGATCTGGTTCTAGTAGATGCGCCATGCAGCGGTCTCGGGGTCATCCGCCGCCGACCTGACTTAAAATGGAATAAAAGCACCACCGACCTATCGCGCCTAGCCGCCCTACAATTCACTCTACTAACCGCCGCATCTAGGACCGTTAAACCCGGCGGCCGCCTAATTTACGGCGTCTGCAGTTTTAGTGAAGCCGAAGGGCCGGAAGTAGCTAAAAAGTTTCACTCCAACCGGCCGGATTTTCGCCCTGCCCCCACCGAAGCCTGGCCAGAATCCCTGCGCCCTCATCTGGGACCGGGACCCAGCCTAACCCTCTGGCCTCACCGCCACCAAACCGACGGCTTCTTCTGGGCCATCTGGCATCGCCTTTCACCGGCCTAGGATAAAGACCCCTACCCCCAGATAAATGATTAGACTCACCACATCGCTAGTCGAAGTAACCACCGGGCCAGAAGCAAGGGCCGGGTCTATATGGAGAACTTTGAACATAAAGGGAATGATCGTACCCAGAGTGGTGGAGACGATGATGGCCGTAACTATAGCCCCCCCCACGGCTACACCCAAGCTGAAGGCAGAATGGAACAGACCCACGCCCAAGGCTATAACTAGCCCTAGAGTAGCAGCAATAAAAAAAGAAATACGAACTTCCCGAAAAATATTACGCCAGACCCGGCCTTCGACGATGCGACCCTTGGCAAGGCCACGCACAGTAATGGTAGCCGACTGGGAACCAACCGCCCCGGACAGACCCATAATCATAGGGACAAAGGGTATTAGAGCCAGCAAGCTAAGAGACGAAATTTCTAGATAAGATAGTATGGCGCTAGTAATAAAACCGCTACCTAAATTAAACAACAACCAGGGTATTCTAAGAGTAGCTATTTTAAAGGTACCGCTAGAATAAACTTCTTCCTCAGACGACCCAGCTAAGCGATAAAAATCTTGGTCGACTTCTTTGTGGACAACATCCATGATGTCGTCAAAGGTGATACGACCTAACAGACGACCGTGATCATCAATGACAGGAGCAGCCTGAATATCGTATTTCTGAAAATTCTGAGCCACCGTCTCCTGGTCTTCATTGATCCTAACCACCAGGGGCGGCGGGTTCATGAGCTCTTCCATAGCTTGATCCGGCCAAGCCAATAGAAGTTGCCGCATGGTTACCTGGCCCCGCAGTACCCCACTCTGATCCACCACAAAAATATAATAAATGTCGGTATTATCATCCATACCCCGAATACGGTCAACCACCCCTGCCACACTTTCTTCTTCGACAGCGGAAACTAATTCTACCTGCATCAGACCGCCGGCTGTCTCCTCATCATAGAGCATCAAACGACGGAGGCCATCAGCCTCTTTACCCTCGATGGTGGCCAGCACTTTATCAGCCTCATCACCTGATAGTTCGGCCACGATGTCAGCGGCATCGTCGGAATCCATCTCTGCCACCAACTCACTGAGCTGTTCCACCGGCATTTCAGCAGCTACCTGTTCCCGCGAACCCTCACTCATTTCCACCAAAACATCCGACCCCTGTTCAATATCCATGAGGGATATGACTTTAATGGTGTCTTCCAGATCTAGAGGATTTAGTATTTCCGCCACGTCCGCTGGATGCATTTCCTTAAGTATTGCAACCAGTTCCGCTTCGCGGCCTTCATCTAAGAAAGCTTTAAGATTGCGCTGCACCACTGTTTTCATAGCTTACTTCTTTTCCCCTTCCAGAGAAACACCCGCGAGTGACCAACCCACCTAAAAAAACAGGACCAGAGTTTACCGATGAACCATAGGCCACGATTAGCCAGAGCCAAGCTATTTAAAGTTGTCTCCTACGTCCCAGCCACCAAATCCAGACTAGTTTTCCCACCAACCAATGCAAAAAGGCGGCATTAAGCTAAAATCACAATACTCAACTTTTGAGTCGATGGTCGTCACCAAATCGCTCATATAGCCGTTAATTAACAATAGATTTATTACTACATCACATTCTAGTTCATTTAGACTAACCCCAGATTTATCACCGTCGCACACCACCAAGGACCGGCCAAAGACCACAAAATTACCGACCTAATGAGAGGAAAATCTACCAACCCATCAGGGCGCCAAAAGCGCTCCCCATCCCAGGCCCCAACCCCCACCTTAATAGGTGAATTTCCGTTTACCCGCCAAGAGTTCTAAGTCCAACACAAAATTCCGGTGGCTCTGATAGATTAACAGAGAGAATTATCCCTCAGCTAGATTCGCCTCTTCCACGAAATATCCCCCGCCCAGAGATCAAATTTTTCCGGCTGGCCGTCGGTCAAGCTTTAGAAAAACAAAACTAAACACCCATAAAGCCCCGACAACTCATATAGACGCCGATCTAGTGAAACAACCCCTAAGTATAGCTGCTCGCCACGAAGAAGAACAGCAATGACCTAAAATATTGAAACAACATAGCAGCACCTCTACAGCTAGTAAATGGAACTAGTGAAAGCCGAACGAATAAAAAATCAGCGGGTTTTAACGAGAACCCAGGCCTCGTCATAAAGGCGGTTAGCCCCACCCAAATCTTCGAGGTATTCCATATTTTTTAAAGCCTCCTCATCAGGATAGATAGCGGGATTAGCTAAATCTTCCGGGGAAATAAAAACCTTGGCAGCGGCGTTGGGAGTGGCATAGCGATTAAAGGTAACCAGCCGAGCTCCCACTTCCGGTTCCAGTATAAAGTTAATAAAAGCGTGGGCATCCTTAGGGTTTGGTGCATTTTTGGGTATAGTTATGAGGTCGGTCCAGACTTCGCAACCTTCCCGAGGTAATAAATATTCGACCTCTGAATCTTCCTTGTGACCACGAATAGCCTCACCACTATAAACCTGGGCGACAACGGCCACGCCACTCATAACCTTATTTAGGCCACCTACCCCACCATCAAAACCAAAAAAGGTAGGTCGATTCTTGGCAGCAATTAGAAGTTTAGCGGCCTGTTCAATCTCTTTGGGATTGGTAGTGTTAAGGGAATAACCCAAATATTTTAAAGCCGTACCTAAAGCATCGCGTGCCGTATCGAAAATAATGAAACTACCTAACTCGGCCTGAGGGTTATAAAACAAACCCCAGGTGTCGAGACCTTCCGTCTGCTTACCCAACCCTTTACGCACTACTAAGCCGCTGGTACCCCATTGATAAGGGACGCTGTAACGATTACCCGGATCGACATCCAGTTTAGTAAAGCGGGGTTCCAAATTTTTTAGATTAGGCAGAAGGCGATGATCCAGAGGCTGAATGAGATCTAGATTCCTGAGGCTGGCCATAAAATAGGTGGAAGGAACGATAAGGTCATACTGGCTCTGCCCACCGCTCTGCAGCTTAGCCACCATTTCTTCATTAGATTCATAATAGTCCAACTTGACCCGAATCCCGGTTTTTTTCTCAAAGTCACTAACCACACTAGGGTCGATATATTCTGACCAGATAAAAATCGTAATCGAGCCCATGGCAAAAGAGTCGGCAGCTAAGGCCGGACCCAAAGCAAAAAAAATGGCCAATAAAATAAGAACGGCGAATTTTTTCATTTATTAGGTATCTCCCTATCAATATCGCCGGCCAAGACTAGCGATCTTATATATAATTAGCGAATTCTTTATCCTGCAACATAATACAACCTTTGAGTCGGCCCACCATCAGTTTATTTATAACTATGGTTACCACGAGCTTGTATCTAAAAACTGAGTATTCGTTTTTCCTAACCTTAGAATCTATTGGTAAAGGCAATGTGAAGCTGTTTGTAGGCGACGGCTTTGGGGTAATGACTGGTGTATTAGAATATTTATTCATCTGAAAAGTGCTTAATCACATAACCACCCAAAAAATTCAGGGTGGCAGAAATACGATCATTTTTGCTACGTTCCAGAAGAATGTCAGCCTGACGAAAAACTTTTTGTGCTATTCATCTATCTTGGGCACACCCGTTTCTAAATTAACGTTTCATAACATAGCGAAACTTCCTTTAGCTTAAATATTGAACTAAACATATCTCCGGACGGCAGTTAAAGCAAAGCCAGCAGTGAAACTAAAACAATTATTAACCGGACGGCGATCCAAACCACCTTCATTAATTTTTTATTATACCTAAAATAGCGGGACGGGGCAACGACCGATCTTTACGGCCCCAAATAATTTAATCTGCCCTTCTACAATACAACTATACTCACGCATGAACATTTAAAAAACTGGGGATTACGAATAAAAATGGCGACTACAACAACGGATTGACACAAAATTAAATTGAAATTACTGAGCGATAAGAATAAAATAACAATAATTAGATAGTAATGCGCATAATACCTTAAAAAAGTAAATAACTCTCGCATCTATAAGGCGAAACCTATCCTACACGATATTTTATCCGTAGTTCTGTAACTCCACATACTGCGCATTAAATTAAGGAATATCAAATTCCTCATATTGAATATTCCCCAGAGACAGAAACGCTTTGACGTGAACTACGAAATTGACGGGGCGGAGCTAGTAAAGGTCGAAATGTAGTCTGGGGTAATACGCGACGCTAATACCGGTAACGCACACGTCAATCTGAAGAATTACTCTATTTTTATTTATACGGTTTATATTCTTCACAAGATAACGGAGGAATACGCTATACAGACTGTTTCGCAACTTTAACGTAACTTTAATTCCCCGCGCATGAGGATTTTTTAACCCGCTTTAATCTTCCGAAACGCAAAAGATGAAGCACTTTCGGATACTATCGACATTATTTTCATCGAACTTTTAAAGTTCAGAAAAATATTAAAGACGCCATGGAGCTAAAGGGCTCCTATGAAAATATAGAATATTTTCTTCGCAGCAAATGGCAGACCGAAATACAGAGAAGTATTGGAAAAAATAATTCATGCAAGAAAAGAAACAAAAATAGCTAGTATATTATTGGCAGGTATCAGCAGTGACCTGGAACAGATAGATTAGGATCACGTAATATATTGAGAAAGAGAAACATGAGTTTACCCGAAAGTTTATCAGACGGAACAGACCGATAGGTGAAAACATAAAAAAATACAAAATTATCCCCCTCTGAAATCGAAAGATTACAACGTGGTTAACCGGAATAACTGTTTCTACCGCTCCATCAATTATCTCTCCATAAAAATATTGAAAGTAATGGTCGCGTATCCACTCTTAAACAACTCAATCGTTGATTAAGTCTTCAAGCTATTTTTATAATTAATAACCCTCAAATTAAGCGAATATTTTTAAACGGACGTCTGCGACGAAATATTTTCAGTCCCCTCCATTTGAACGCGGTGGCTGCCCCCAAAAAAAATATCCGCCTGAACTGAACCCTACGATTCTAATCTTGTTATATTTTATATTTAATCTATCGAAACATACTTGAATTTATATTAAATTATATTAAAATATACCCACGAGCCATTTGAAGAAAAATATATTCTTGCCTTGGGAGCAGGCTGAAGAAGCACCAGGTAAACATTTCGGTCAAAATACTCATTATTCCATATCTAACACATACTTAGCTGAATTTTCTGTTTTTTTATATGGAATTCTTCCTTTCTGACTCACCAACGCACTCTTCAAGGACTGTATAGTCGTCCCAATTTACAAACTCTTTTTCAAAGCGTATAAATTCCTATAAAATACATTATCGAAATTGCTCTACAAAAAAATATTCCGACGGTGACATAGAGTGCTTTCACAGACTTTTAGTAGTAGCCTTTGTCACACTGGGCTAAAATATAGACCTGCCCCTAGCTCTAGAATTTATAATCCCGCAAGATATAGGTATAAAAAATAAAACTGCGAATAAAAAACTACTGCGCGCTGATTGGATAAATAGACTTTAAAAGTTAAAGAACTGCGCCCCATATTTATTGGGTAATAACCTTTATACTCACCAACCATTCCACAAAAAATTTTTAATTCTGAGTTTAGATTTATCTTTACCTGTAACTATTCTAGCCACAAGACTTTACAAGAGTATTTTTCTGGAGTTAAGCTGGACGGCTTATCTTTAGGTAAGCTCATTCTAAGCAAAAACCGAATAAAACATCAGGATAATTAGTTAGAATAAATTTTAATTCGCAATAATGAAATTTCTTTGAATGGCAACTGAATCCATCTTTAAATAGCAAATTCCGCCGATAAAATAAAGTCTTTGATCTGTAACTTCATTACCGACTTTAAATCTTCCAAACACAACATTGAAAGTTTACTCAGATACGCTAATAGTTAGTGGAAAAGAAAAAATAAAACCTCTAACTTCTTAAAAAATAACAGCTACCTTTTGAAGTATAAATTCAGATACGAAAAAAAATCCTCGCCGCACTCCTGGTAGTATTTATTTTACCGACCTTCATCATACATAGCGTTTGCTAGTTGATCAAAATACTATGGCAGAAAGCGCAAAATAGTTTCAATACTAAAAGCCATCTCTTCATTAATTCTTGATCCATCATAATGTATCACCTCTTCACCTCCCAGGATGCGCTCCTTAAGACTATCATATCAGGCATCCCAGCATCACAAATACGCTAATCTAATCTTCATTCTTAATCATATAACCTTAGAATGAGAATTATTATAATTACAAGAATAGGGCTTTAAGAATTAAAAATAAAATGATAAAATAAATCTTTTCGTGAGGGAGTGCTGCAAAAAAATAAATCTTTTCAGGCTCGTATAATAACGGCACTCACTATTTTGGGAGTGTAACTAAATGGATTACAAAATTGCCGATTTATCACTGGCTGATTGGGGCCGCAAAGAATTAAACATAGCCGAAACCGAAATGCCGGGGCTAATGGCCCTCCGGACCAAATATAGTCAAGCTAAACCCCTAACGGGCGCCCGCATTGCTGGCTCTCTTCACATGACCATTCAGACCGGAGTTTTAATGGAAACTCTGGTAATCCTAGGCGCGCAGTTGCGCTGGGCTTCCTGCAATATCTTTTCTACCCAGGATCACGCAGCTGCGGCCATGGTTCAAAACGGCATTCCTACCTTCGCCTACAAAGGCGAAAGTCTGGCGGACTATTGGGAGTATTGCCACCGAATTTTAGACTGGCCGACCGACCAGCCCGCCAACATGATTCTGGACGACGGTGGTGATGCCACCTTACTGATTACTCTGGGAGCTAGAGCGGAAAAAGACCCGGCGGCGCTAGCCACTCCCGACAGCAAAGAAACCTCTGTTCTGTTCGCAACCATTAAACGTTATCTAACCCAAGATAAGAACTGGTATTCCCGGCGCCTAACCCACCTCAAGGGGGTAACTGAGGAAACCACCACCGGCGTCCATCGCCTGTATCAAATGCAGGCGGCCGGCATTTTACCTTTCCCAGCTATCAACGTTAACGATTCAGTGACCAAATCGAAATTTGACAACCTGTACGGCTGCCGAGAAAGTTTGATCGATGGTCTCAAGAGAGCTACCGATGTTATGATAGCCGGTAAAATAGCAACAGTTTTAGGCTACGGAGACGTGGGTAAGGGTTGTGCACAGAGCCTCCGTAGTCTGGGGGCCACAGTCTGGATCACGGAGATCGACCCTATTTGTGCTCTGCAGGCCGCTATGGAAGGTTATCGCGTGGTGCGACTAGAAGAAATAGTCGACCAAGCCGACATCTTCGTCACTGCTACTGGTAACACCAATGTTATTACCCACGACCACCTTAGGGCCATGCACAACCAGGCTATTGTTTGTAATATCGGCCATTTCGACAGCGAAATTGATGTAATATCTCTAAAACAATATAAGTGGGATAACATCAAACCTCAGGTCGATCACATAATTTTCCCCGACGGCAAGCGCATTATTTTACTAGCCGAGGGGCGACTGGTCAACCTAGGCTGTGCCACGGGACACCCTAGTTTCGTTATGAGCACCAGCTTCACTAACCAGGTTTTGGCCCAAATGGAATTATTCAACAACCAAAATGGTAAATACCAAAATAAGGTCTATACCCTACCCAAACACCTGGACGAAATGGTGGCCCGTCTACACCTGAACCGCATCGGAGCTAAGCTAACTACTCTAACCGAAGCCCAAGCTAAATACATCGGCGTGACCGTGGACGGTCCCTACAAAGCTGACTATTACCGCTATTAATTTTTAGGTTTAATGGAGAGGTACCGAAGAGGTCGTAACGGGGACGACTCGAAATCGTCTTGTCGGCGATGAACCGACACGTGGGTTCGAATCCCACCCTCTCCGCCAAATTATAGTAACATAACATTCCATATAGACCTACCTATAATAAAATAAATAATTTAAATCTTTTTTGTTCCTTATAATCGCAATAAAAATATTAACTTTCTATAGAATAGCCCGTAACACGCTGACGAGGGAGACCTGTATATCTATCTACCCCCAACTAGGGTGAAGCTCTGGCAAATTAATTATCATTTTAATGAAAAAAAGAAACTACTGACTCTGGGAGCTTGCCTAATGATAGCCCTGGTGGATACCCGCTAGAAATTACTTAAGTCGAAGTGTAACTGGTCGCTTCCATTAACCCATTGGCCGCTAAGGAAGCCGTAAAAGAGCTCGTAAGGGCCGATATAAAAATGCTTTTGAACTTCTGGTTAGAAAGTACATCAGAAATCGCCGTAAGGAAAATAAGACCATTTATACCAAGAATATCTTAGCCAAGCTGGAAAAAGATGTTTCCCAAATTACCGAAGGCGTAAACGTCACAGAAAGGACGGCCCCGCAATTATTAACGACCCTGCGGCGGATTAAAGAACGAAACGCGATGAACACGGCTAGGCGATGCATGATTTACTGTAGTTAGGTCTTCAATTTGCCATTACCACGGGCCTGGCTTCCCGAGACATTGCTGCCAACTTACATGGGGCCTTGAAGATTCCAGCCCAACGATATATAACCAATATAATCGACCCGGTCAAGATTGGCGAACAGCTCAGGGTTATTACACCTACGCTGGAGGCCCTCCAACTAGGCTAACCCTGCTTATGGCACTGTTTACATTTACGCGTCCAACTGAACTCCGCACCTAGGGTTTATCCGAGAATAAATGACCGCTCACAAATTTCGAACGACAACCACTACCTTCTTAAATAAAAAAAGTTATAATTGCAACTAGATTGAATACCAACTAACCCATAAGCAAAGAAATACTATTAGAGTCGCCTATACTATGCTAAATATTTATTGAAACACCGAAAAACAATGTAAAACTAGGCTGACTATTTAGTTAAATTTCAGGCCGAAAAAAATAATAATGAAAGAAGGTAAAAAGTCTTACTGATTAATTTAATAAAACACACAAATAAATAAGCCCTCAGTTTGAATTCTCTGTTACATTACCTCCTGTCCGAACTTGAGTATGGGAGGGCTCATACGGAAGACAACACGATCAAACGAGACAAGTTCACAATTTCGCCTGCTCTGAACGACCTAATCAGAGTTTATCTTGAATTTCGGCAGGATTGTTCAGAAAGTCTCAATCTAAAAATCGTCAAAAAGTTCCTTGAAGACCTTTTTAACTTTATGAAAAAAATTAGACAAAGAACGGCCGGAACCGAATATTTTCTAGCTGTAACGCAGATAGGAAATATAATGTTACGGTTTCAGGAAAATCAAAAAACCTAAATTTAAAGCTATTGTACGATGAAGTAATAAAAATAAATAAGATTGCTTTGATAATAAAAAAATTGAATGCCGCAAAAAAAAAGATCAAGCTGAGAAGGTACCAGATCTTTCCCAGGATTATTATAACAATGATAGACAAGCTGCTCTGTCCACATAAATGAGCTTAATCTTCTCGACTCCAGCCTCCACCAAAAGACTAACAGAACTAACAAACAAAAAATAGCTTCCCTTCTTAACTAATCCCTGAGCTAGATACGCTTCCGTTTAAAATAATCTTTTAAATCATACTGAAAATAGCACGTTAGATACAAGGATTAAACTCTTATACGGCGACCTAGAAAGTCTTAACGCGAAATACCCCATAAATATAAACGAGGAGCCCATACAAGTCGTAATCAATACTGTAGCTAAAAGCAAGTTCAACTTGACTAAATACTTGAATAACAACAAAGATAACATCGATTACAATTCATATCTAAGAATAAGGTTGGTTCATCAGTAACGGAGCGGGAACAGAACCGTACTTTAACAACGATTGAAGCACCCTGGAATGTTTTGAAATATTAAAAATAGCCAGTGCATCCTAACCCTAATATCCACGACCAAGAATAAATTTTAGAAACAAGCTATTGAAAAGACTCTCTTTAGAAGCTATAAACTTGAAAAGGACATCTGAGTTAAAGAATAAAAAATACTTCTTTTTTTGTACCCCACTGTAAGAAATCTCTTAACAAAGTTATTTCCACTTTTAAACTACTACCGATTGTGGTTAAAATTGGTCCGATTCCCAAAATAATCCTAATAAGGTCGGTCGGCCCCATTCTATAACTCAAGCCAAGATTTTGCGTCTTGATTATTATCCCCGATTATTTTAAAATGAATTAAAAGTTGTAGATTATAAATAGCTTTAATAAAAAATTTTTAAAAGAGAACCCTCATGAGCTTAAAAATAGGTATTTTAACCAATACCAATGCTTACGCCAGCTTAAGTAGTACCGCCAAGTGGGTAACCAAGATAACCACAAACCCCCAATTAGACACCTACCACAGCGAGGCTTTCGAAGTAATAGGTCTGTGGGAGGATTGGACGGACCTGATTAAGATCGACCCCACTTACCTGGCTTCGGTAGAATACTGGGCATGGCCTCTAAACGAGTTAACCGCTCGAACCTGGGACCACCAGGGCGATAATGTTCTAGGCAGCTCCCGCACCAACTCCTTCAACCCCAAAAATGATTTCAACCATATAACTACCTTCCACAACGGCCAGATTACATCGATTTCCCTAAAACAGATCCTAGAACATATATATATAGTGGATGTGGATAGACTCTATAACCCTGTTTCCTGTAGCGACCACCGCTCTTCTATACTGCCATGGTCGTTCAAAGTAAGGGCCTGACAAAAATGCGGTCTGTCCGTTTCCTAACCCATCTTGGGTTTCTTCTTCTAGTCATCTTCTGGGCATCAACTGCCCCGGCTCAACCCAGCCCGTTCCTGACAACCACTCCTTCACCAAGATCCAATCCAACTCTAGGAGCCGCTGGACCGGCCGCGGCCGACTTAACCCGCATCTTCACCGTAGGTACCCGCTGGGCTATGTACAGCGCGCCCCAAAACGGTCGACTAACCCGTGAAGACTTCGAATTTCTAGTTAAATCTATCAGGAAAACACAATTCGCCGCTGAAAACGTGCAAGTTGTGGTCATAATCCACAACAGCGGTATTCAGGGCACTATTGGCCTGGTGGAAAAACGAAATCAGCGACTAACTAGCGCTTTTATTACCCCTAACGGCCCTTCGCCCTTTGAACTATGGCATCGGGTAGGCTACCGTTGTAACCCGGAAAAAATTTTGGCCGACTACCAGGAGAACATCTTGGCAGCTGAAGAGACCTACCACGATCTACCCTTGTTGTTCACCGGAATAACTAAGCGGGTAGCCAAAGATAACCGGGGGCGGGTCTTCGTAGAATTCAGCCTTAACCATTCCGACCTAACTTTAGCTTGCTATCCTTGGCCGGAATCCCCCCAAGGACTAGATCTCAAAAACCTTAAAACCGGCCAGCATATAGATGTAAGCGGACAATTTATTGAATATTATATCGGCGGCCTCAAATTACGAAATTGCCTTTTCAGCCGCTGAATCCGCATGTAAGCTTATACTTTCACAAATCACTCTATACTTAAATTTTTGACCGTACACGCTTAAAAACTAACTATATTATTATGATCTACAGATCGCCCCCCTAACATTAAAAATAACGCTTATTATCGCATTAAGCCCGGTTTAATCAGCGGCCGCTCTTTAAATCGCCCCCTAGTAAAAAACCCAGAAAATTAATTCGCTATCCAGTATTCGGAGTAATTAGTCAGGCTATAATATTCTTTTCCCCAGTTCCCCAGGGATAACGATCTACATAATCACCTGATTAAATTAATCTATGCGAAAATCTATTTCAAAATTACGCTGACCGCCCAAATGTATTACATCTTTATCAAGAATAATTTCACACTTAAAAAAATTTTTATTGTACTTATTTATAATAATTAACCAACTTATTTTTTTGTTAATTTTTCTTAACTACACAAAAAATTAAACAACATTTTGAAAGCTCAACTAACATAATAAAGAGTAAAGGAATCTATTTTAGTAGATTAATATTATAATTATATACTATTACTACAAAAAAATTAACCCAACTGGAAAAATTAACAACATAAAATTACTTTTGGCGAGGGTATAATATATCTAAATACTGAAATACATAAATTATATTCCCTCCCCAATGACCCCCACGAAGCTTACCTCCTGTGCCCTCCTAGAATCGAATCTAGCCAGGTTACCCACCATTTATGTACAATATATCGATCATTAATCAGTACGAAATTTTTAAATCTATCCCCAAAAACTACCGTCAGATGTTTTTTTATTAATCCTTTTTAGATTCTCAACACCAACGCCGACTCGACCAAGTACGGGGTAACCCTGCTAAAAAGCTTCAGGCCAAAACAAAAAAAGAAAAAATTCTTTATCTAAAATTCATGCTGGATAGCCCGATGTCCCCTCCCAGCATCAGCACCAACGCAAATCTAAATTCCCGCTTTACGGCAGCCATTCAAGAAAAGAATAGGAGAACCCTGAAGCGCCTGTTAGATGAAACTTATGAGGCCTGAAAATATAACCTCTACCTCCAAAATAATATTAATAATTATATTATTTTGAGTAAAAACCTCTTCCTGCTTTATCATAAAAACAAGGTCCCTCTTGTGTTTACCACCGACGTTCCTAAAATCCTATGCAGCACCCTAACCAAGCAATATGCACCAACCAACCTACAGAATAAAGAAAGGCAGGAACCGAAAAACATCACCGGAGTTTTTTAATCTGATCGTCAAATAATCGACAACATTTTCCGATTACTAACTAAATCCCGGTATCCGGTATGAGGTAGTTTGTTCCTAGCTGGACTGACCAAACAAAAACTAAACCCCATCTCAAATCAAATAACGAAACTTTCCATATTTCAGGGTGGCCAATTCCAACAGACGTCTGTTAGAAGACACCGGCCCGGCGGAGTCTAGATTATGGACCAGCCAAAAAGTAACGCCGAGGATAACCAAAATCTGAGAGCCCTGGTACCCCTGACACGACTCCAGACGTCGGTTTAAAAAGCCGAGTTCAGATATCGCCCCACGAAGCAATACCCGAATTAAGCGCACCGTACCTTCTCCAACATCTATGCAACAATAGCCAGAACTTCATCCAGGTTAAATTTGCTTAAAGCCAAGCTAGCTGGTACCCCGCCAGAAACCCTGGTTTAAATCAACCAAGCCACCTAAGTCGGAGCTAAGAGATAGAGAGGCTGGCAACAAGTCGTAGGCCACCAACCTATAGATCGGGAAGAAAGTTTCCAGTACCTAAACGGCGCATGAAGAGCCTTCCCATAAAGCCAGATCCAATTAATCGAAACTAGGCTAAGAAGAAACTCAAAAGTCTGAAACTAACCCGACCATAGAGATATTTTTTCCTAAGACCTTCATCTTTCTATAAGGTTGAAGAAACGGTGATCACCAGAAAAGCTACCGGAAGTAGAGATAAAAGCAAAATTAGAACAGTCCAACCCACCACTTTTCCAGAGCTAATATAACTATTCTCCGACCTGGTTTCAAGCTAAGGTCTCCACCTTAACCTTTCTACTATCGGCTGATCTAGGCTAATAATTAAATTATTACTTACCACCTAAAATCGCAAGTCTTAGCCAGCAAGTCTAATCTTTAGTAAAGACGTCTTATTTATAGCTCCAGCCATAAATCCAACCATACCAACCAACCTAGGTGGACATAGCAGATATGCTGAAATATTTTCAAGCTATTCAGAACCCCGTATTCATCCAGGATCTAGCCTACGCAGGCCATGGTGACAGCAATTGTTTTACCAACGAACCCATTCTGACCCAGAGAGGCGATAGTAAAACAGCGATTAAGAAAAACTTTTAACTGGTCAAAAACGTCGACCCAGTAAACAAAAGTAGCCAGAACCAAAACCGCAGCGTGATGCAACTAAAAGTAAATAGTTTTATATCATCATCCTGGAAACATTTGTCGCCGTTATGCTAGCAAGTCTCACAAACCAAACTAAGTTTAATATCCAACCCGAATAAATTAAGCACTTCCATCTAACCACTGGCCTCGGCCACACCTTCGCCCACGGCCCGGCTCAAAGTGTTAGAATTAGAACCCTTACAAGAACTACTTAATATTATAATCGTTATCTGTCCAATTTTTACGGCCCTCCTGAAAGCTAATCCACAGCTACAGCAGCTAGGCGAAATAAAATAAAAACCTCCTGGTTGCCGGCGGGTCCGGCCAATCGGGAAGGGGCCCGGCCGGCCTCGGAGCGAGGTGGGGTTAAAAACAACCCCAGGGCACTAATTTTATCCACCGCCGCTTTAATCGCAGCCGGATCCCGCACCACCCCTTTTTTACCCACCTGAGCCCGACCAACTTCAAATTGAGGCTTAACTAGAGCCAGAAGCCACCCTTCCGGCCGCAAGAGACAGGCCGCCTGAGGTAGGACTAATTCTAAAGAAATAAAGGAAACATCCATAGTTATTAAATCAAAACTCTGACTAGATAGTTCCGTCGCTAAGCGCCGAGCATTAAGCCCTTCCACCAAGGTCACTCGCGGGTCGGCTCTTAGACGGGAATCGATTAAATTACGCCCCACATCAACTGCTATCACCCTAACCGCTCCATACTGCAAAAGGCAATCAGTAAAACCGCCGGTGGAAGCACCCACATCCAAAGCCACTAGACCGGCCGGATCTAGCCCCAGATCCTGAAGTGCCCCTTCCAGTTTTAACCCCCCCCGACTAACGAAACGCCGCCGAGGGGTCAAGGTAAAAACCGTACCGTCAGGTAATTTTTCTCCAGCTTTCAGCACTGGACGATCCCTAGCCCGAACGCCTCCAGCCATAATCAAAGCTTGAGCTTGGCTACGGCTTTGGGCCAATCCCGCCTCGGTTAGCAACTCATCGGCTCTTTTACGGGTTAGAATTTTTTTAGCGTAATCGATAAGCATAACTATAAAATATTATTTTTTACCAAAACAAGTAAGCAGTTAAAATTTAAAACTCCATAATTTCTTTTTCTTTAGTCACCACTATGACCTCAGCTTGCCTAATAAAATCGTCAGTCATTTTTTGCACTTTAGTTTCGGCCTTACTCAGATCATCTTCGCTTATTTCCTTATTTTTTTTAAGATCTTTCAGCATTTCATTAGCATCTCGGCGAATATTGCGAATGGCTACCCGACCCTCTTCAGCATTTTTTTTAATCAACTTCAGAAGATCTTTCCGACGTTCCTGAGTAAGAATGGGGATGATGATACGAATTACTTTACCATCGTTTTGGGGAGTTAAACCTAATTCCGACTTCAGAATAGCTTTTTCAATTTCACCCATAGCTTGAGCGTCCCAGGGTTGAATCATCAACAGATGCGGATCAGGAGTGATAACCGAAGCCATCTGGGTTAAAGGGGTGGGGACGCCATAATAGTCAGCAACTAAACCATCTAAAAGAGCCGGGGTAGCTCGCCCGGTACGAATTTTGATAAAACTTTTACCCAGAGCCAGAACGGCTTTCCCCATGCGATCCATAAGATCACCATAAATGTCATCTACCCTGCTCATGCTATAGAACTCCCATTCAGATAAAAGCTAGTCGCCCGAAACCATGGTGCCCACCGGTTGACCCAAAAGAGCACGTCTGATATTACCGAACTTGAGGAGATTGAAGACCAGAAGGGGAATCTTATTTTCCATAGCTAAGGAAAAAGCAGTGGTATCCATAACTTCCAATCGATCGTGGATGGCCCCCATATAGGTCAAAGTGGAATGAAGAACGGCCCCCGGGTCTTTACGAGGATCGCGATCATAAATGCCGTCGACATTGGTGGCCTTAAGAATGATGTCAGCCCCGATTTCGCTAGCCCTAAGAACGGCAGCGGTGTCGGTAGTGAAATAGGGGTTACCGGTGCCACTAGCAAAGATGACCACCCGACCCTTTTCCAGGTGACGGATAGCTCGACGGCGGATGAAAGGCTCAGTAAACTGATACATGCTGATGGCGCTCTGAACCCGGGTCGCTAACCCCTGGCGTTCCAGAGCGTCCTGCATGGCTAGGGCGTTGATGACTGTGGCCAACATACCCATATGGTCGCCGGTAACCCGATTCAGACCCCGCTCGGCCAAAATCTGACCTCTAAAAATATTGCCCCCGCCGATAACCACACCAATCCGGACTCCACCCAAAGCCACTTCAGCCACCTGAGCGGCGATATTTTCCAAAGTATCGGGGCAGAGGCCGAAACCTCTCTCCCCTTGCAAGGCTTCACCGGATAGTTTCAACATGATGGTTTTATATTTATATTCGGTCATAAACCGCTTCCCATCTTCACATAAACTAACAGCGGCCCTCCGAGGCCGCCATTAAAGTCGGAGCTTATTCAGCCTCGGTAACTGTTTCGCTCGATAGTTCCTCGCCCAGCTGAAAACGGGTAAAAGAGAGAACTTTAGCCCAACCTACAACCCCAACAGAACTCTTCAATAGGGCCGAGACCGAAGTTTTACCCGTGGCGTCACGAACGTAAGGTTGTTCCAGCAAAGCCACCTCGGTATAAAATTTCTGAATCTGACCCTGCATGATTTTGTCCCACATGTTTTCCGGTTTGCCGCTCTCAGCTAGTTTAGCCCGAAAAATATCCTTTTCCCGTTCTAAAAGATCGAAAGGTATCTCTCCAACAGTGCAGGCCACCGGATTGGCCGCCGCGATATGCATGGCTAGGTTGTGAGCCAAGTCAAAAGCGTCCGGACCCATTTTTTCAACCGCCACTTCCACCAGCACCCCCAAACGCCCAGGACCGTGGATATAAGTATGGAAAAAAGCTCCGGCTGAGGCTTCGCGCGCAATAAAACGACGAAGATTAATATTTTCACCGATAGTACCAACCAAAGCCTTCATAGCCTCATCCACCACACCACCAACCGGTAACGGAGCGGCCAAGAGAGTCATCAAATCGACAGGAATAGGAATAGCCAGCAACAGACCCAGAATATCGGCGGCCAGTTTCTGAAAACCTTCGTTTTTAGCCACAAAATCAGTTTCACAGTTTAGTTCCAGAAGGGCGGCTTTTTGATAATCGCCGCTCGTTCCGGCCACAATCAAGCCCTCACGGGTAATCCGACCAGCCCGTTTACGAGCAATCATCAAGCCTTTCTGGCGCAGCCAATCCACAGCTTTTTCTAAATTACCCTCACACTCACCCAAAGCTTTTTTACAATCCATCATACCGGAATTAGTTTTATCCCGTAATTCTTTAACCATTTTAGCAGTTATTTCCATAATGTCGCTTCCTCATCAAACCAATTCGGTTGGGGTGTCTACAGCTTCCGGTTCGACAAAGCCGGTTTTTTCACCCGCTCTAGCTTCAGCGGCTTCAAAAACACTCTCAGCTTCCGTCGTGGTGGAACTTCCCCGAGCCATTTCTTCCCAACGGGTCCGACCCTCTAAACAAGCGTCAGCCATCTTGGAAGTCATGAGCTTGATAGCCCGAATGGCATCGTCGTTACCGGGAATAATATAATCAACCTCATCAGGGTCGCAATTGGTGTCCACCACAGCTACCACTGGAATTCCCAGGCGGCGTGCCTCAGCAGTGGCGATGCTTTCCCGACGGGGATCGATAACAAAAATAGCCCCCGGCAAGCGATCCATGTCTTTGATGCCACCCAAATTGGCCTTAAGCTTAATCATTTGGTGTTCAAAACCGATGATCTCTTTTTTATGGTAAAGATTAATAGTGCCGTCAGCCTTCATTTTTTCCAGTTTTTTAAGACGGTCAATGCTTTTTTTAATAGTTACGAAGTTAGTCAAGGTACCACCTAGCCAGCGGGAACTAATGTGGAACATGCCGGCCCGGTTAGCCTCATCGCTGATAGCATCGGCCGCCTGTTTCTTAGTACCGACAAAAAGAACGCTGCGCCCCTGGGCCACAGTGTCAGCCAAAAAGCTGTAAGCGGTCTTGAAGAGATGAACCGTTTTTTGTAAATCTATAATATAAATGCTGTTTCTGGCCCCAAAAATATAGGGTTTCATTTTAGGGTTCCAACGACGGGTCTGGTGACCGAAGTGGACGCCGGCTTCCAACAATTGTTTCATGCTAATCTGAGACATCAATTCGCCTTTCTTCTAGTATGGTTTAGCCTCCGCCGACCGCTTTTAATGTTCCTTCCACCGGGAACCCCAGCACCTTAGGAACGCGGGTTCAACCCGGCGTGCGATTTGAAATTTTTTATTATTATCACAACTGAAAGTATCTGGCAAGATCTAGTTCTAGCTTTCAGTAACTCTCATTTTAGCATATTTTGTATTGAGCCTATCACAATATACTTTAACTTATGTTAATATATATTTAAAAGGTATTTAGAAAAATGGAATAACACTAATCAAAAAATACTTACCCCAATTTTGCGAAAAATAACTTAATGAGGTGACAACTGTTGTAAAACGCCGTTACTATACCTTATATATTCTGATCAAGACTAACCATCTAATGGTTGGCAGGTCAAAAGTAAGAGCCTCTGTTTAAAAGCAGACCTCTCAAAACGATAGACTAACCATAATTATACCGAAATACTGAAAGTGAACCACTTACAATTTTAGATGTTTCCCTATGAATAGCGCACAGACTATTTCGCAAACTAAATATTTCTATTGCCTAGCATTGTCAGTATCTTTAATTACAACTAAAAGGTTTATAAGCTCTTAGAAAAGTTTGAACAGTTACTCAAGTCAAAGCTAATTAATAACCCTGTTCTAAATAATAATGCAGATGAACCCTCATATAGAATATAGCTACCAAAAAAGTCTAGCTATATCTGACCTCAGCGCCTCTCTACATCAGGTATTCCTTACACCAAAATATAGTCTTGAAATAATGACCGAAATAAGCACACTACCTAAATAGTCAGGACTATTCCTATCATGGTCACTAGAAATTTTACTATACTTATATCGAAAATCTCCATGTTCTCTAAAACGCACCCCATTTAAAAAAACATACTACCGCTAAAAAAGACGCTAGCTAAAGTTAGGCAGGGAAAATAATTTCACTACTCAAATATCTGAATAATAAATTGAAACCGCCGATAGTCATCTGATCAACATATATCACATCTTCACCTCCTAGAGTACACTCCCCAAGACTATCATACTAGGCGTTCCCCCAACGTAAATATACTAAGTTAGCCTTCATTTTCATCATGTAACTCTAAAATAAGAAATATCACTAATTACAGAGTAGTCTTGCCTTTTAAGCTTAGACGTGTTATTATAATACTTTCTAATTTAGAATTTTAGAGGCGCGACAGCCCTCGGCCATCCTCGCCCCACCATCGACGGGGCCGAAGTCCATGAGGAGATAACATGTATTCCAGAAGGTATGAAACATTAATCCTGCTGGCCCCTAACCTAGAGGCCACTAAATTGGAAACCTTTAAAAATAAGGTTGAAGGTATTTTTAGTGCCGGCGAAGGCCAGATCGTTCGCTTTGAAGACTGGGGGCGCCGTCGCCTAGCTTACCCAATCAAGAAAGAACTATTCGGTTATTATCTACTTTATGATTTTCAGGGTCGCCCGAAATTAGCCACCGAGCTGGAACGAAACCTAAAAATTGATGAAACAGTTTTTAAGTATCTGACCCTAGTGTTAAGTAAAAACTTCACTAATAATGATTTACTTAAAGCTAAGGAAAAGCTACTGATTGAGGCGGCCCATCGCGAAGCAGAAAAAGTCCAGCGCGAAGTGGCAGAAGGCGGAAACGAAAGCGAAAATGAAGTTGAAGGCGATATCGAAACTAAAGCCGAAACTTTCGATGATGAAGAGTAGAAAGGAAATAAGCTATGTACGATAATGCCGATGATAAAAATCCCCGCCACGCTAGAAACAAAAAAAGAATTTTTCATCGCCGTAAGGTCTGCCGTTTTTGCGTTGACCATATTAATGACATCGACTATAAAGATTCCCGTACCCTTCGCAATTTTGTTACCGAACGGGGCAAAATAGTTCCCCGTCGTATTAGCGGCAACTGCGCTAAGCATCAACGCCTTTTAACTCAAACTATCATGCGAGCCCGTTTTATGGCACTATTGCCCTATACGGCCATGGTACCGTCCTCCAGCGGCCCATACTAGGAGGCACTATGAAAATAATTCTTGTTAAAGATGCCGATAATTTAGGTTTGGCCGGTCAGGTTCTGAATGTGGCTGCAGGCTATGCCCGTAATTTTTTGCTGCCCACTGGCGTTGCATTATCTGCTACCGATAGCAACCTTAAAATGTTAGCTAGAAAACGGACTGAGTTCGAGGCCAGAGCCGTGGCCGAAAAAAATCAGGCTCTGGATCTGAAAAATAAACTGGCCGAAATCCGTCTGATCTTTAATCGCAAGGCTGGAGAAAAGGGTAAGCTTTACGGGGCCGTTACAGCTATGGATATAAGTGACGCCCTCAAAACCAAAGGCTATAACTTGGATCGTCGGCGTTTAAAACTAACTGAGCCTTTCAAGACCGTAGGTGATTACGAAGTTTCTCTGAGGCTTCACCCTGAGGTAACAGGTTCATTTAAAATTTCAGTGCTGCCTGAAGATAGGTTGGGACCAGGCGGAACTATCTGATTTCACTTCGTCTTCGTGATGAGGATTTATTATCCGACCCGGCCTGAAAAAAAATCAGGCCGGTCTTTTTTCTATCCCACCGGCTCTCAGCCAAGAATAATTCACTATGCCCAATGAGCATAATAATATTTTAGGCGATCAGACCCCCTCCAGCCTGGAAGCGGAAGAAGCCCTTTTGGGAGCCATCCTGCTTGATTCCCCCATCGCCTTACCCACCGCTCTGGAAACTGGTCTCAAAGAAGACGATTTTTTCAAAAAAGCCCATGCCGAAATATTCAACGTTTTTATTCAACTTGATAAAGAAAACCAACCGGTGGATCAAGTAACTGTAGGGGAGGCTCTTAAAGGGCGGGGGGCTCTGGAAAGGTGCGGTGGGCCAACTTTCCTAGCAAAGCTCTACGACGGTTCGGGTATCGCCGCTCATGTGGCCCGTTACGCCCGCATCATAATTGACCGAGCCATTCTCCGGCGTCTGATTAGCATCTCGACTTCCATCTCCGAATCCTGCCATGGATCCCCTCCCAATGTGGATGAGTTACTAGATCGAGCCGAGATAGCTATTTTAGAGGTCAGGTCAAATCGTAGCAATTCCAGCGGTTTTTCAAGTGTTTCAAGTGAGATGGAGCGCACTTTTACATCTTTAATGGATCTCAGAATAAAAAATAAAGATGGCCAAGGTCTTACCGGCATCTCTTCCGGATTTAAGGATTTAGATGAACTGACCGGCGGGTTTCAGCCTTCCGATCTCATAATTCTGGCCGGCCGGCCAGGCATGGGTAAAACCGCTATGGGTCTGAATCTAGCTTTAAATGCGGCCATTCCTAACCAGAGACAATTTTACCGCCAACTCCCCGCCGTATCCGTGGCTATCTTCAGCCTGGAGATGGGCCGCGACCAACTTCTCCAACGCCTCATCTGTCAAGTGGGTGGTTTTAATTTGAAAAAATTGCGTACCGGCGATATTCAAAACGACGACATCCCCCGCCTAACCGGAGCCATCAGCTATCTGGAAAAAGCCCAGATTTTCATCGATGATACCGCTGCCATCTCAGTCATGGAACTCCGAGCCAAGGCTCGCCGGCTTAAAACTAATCTTATGAAAAAAGGTTCCGATTTGAGCCTAATCATGGTTGATTATCTCCAGCTCATGCGTAGTAGTGACCGCGCCGACAACCGAGAACAAGAGATCAGCGAAATAAGCCGCTCCCTTAAAGGTCTAGCTAAAGAACTGAAACTACCCATTCTAGCCCTTTCTCAGTTGAATCGCCGAATAGAAGAGCGCACAGATAAAAAACCCCAACTCTCTGATCTACGCGAATCCGGGGCCATAGAACAGGACGCCGACCTCATCACTTTCATCTTCCGCCCCGGTTTATACAAAAAAGATGACGAAACTCTCCGCGGCCAAGCTGAACTCACCATCGGCAAACATCGCAACGGACCTACCGGAAAGATAGACCTCTACTTCAAAGAAGAATTTTCCACTTTCCAACCGGTGGACAAAAAGTCGTAACCTCGATTAACGGCTTCGTTGTAGTTCGCCAGCAGCCCAGACGGCTAGCTGTTCTCGATTAATCTTAGCGTTATGGCGCACATCCACCGGTAAAGCCCGGTGCTTAAGGAAAGTATTTATACTAAGTGTGTGGGGGTTAGCTTTAGCCAAAGCCGCTAGTTCGGTGGTAAGGGCTACCCAGTCCCTGGGCCGAAAAGCCAGGTTAGGTTCAATAATGATGATAGGCTTTTGGTGCCCAGATGGGCCCACACCCACTAGAGCCGAACGCCGAACCTGGAAGTGGTTATTGAAGATTATCTCGCAGGGAATGCTAAACAGGATACCCTGCCCAGTAACAACCCGATGGGCTTTCCGGCCACAGAACCACAGGCGACCAACGTCGTCAATCCAGCCGACATCACCCATGCGCCGCCAGAACTTGCCTTCTTCTGACTCCATTCCAGCCCCAGCCGCCGGAATAATGGAACAAGCCGTATCCTGAGGCCGGTTAAAATAACTTCGACTGACCATTGGACCCTGGACTATAATTTCACCAATTTCACCATTGGGCAGTTTTAAAGCCTCGGTAAAGCAGCTAATGGGCTCGTCACTTATTTTAATGACGGCCAATTTAACGCCAGCCAGAGGGCGACCTACGCATATACCGAAGCCCTGTTCAGTCATAAGTTTAGTTTCGTTTAAAATTTCTATAGCATCAATACACGACAAAGGTACGCCCTCGGTGGCGCCATATGGAGTTAAAAGTTTGGCTCCCGGGCTCATCAAAGCGGTAAAGGCGGCCACGGCTTGCGGAGAAACTGGGGCTCCGGCAGAAATAACCAGTTTCAAAGTTGGCAACACCAGACGGTGCTCGTGACCGAAGTCAGCCAGTTTGCCCAGAAGAGTGGGTGAAGCAAAGAGGCTGGTCACCTGGTGCCGGATAATAGGTTCAACCAACTGCCTAGGGTCGGCCCGACTGGGACGACTAGGATCAAAACCCGGAATAACTGAGGTTAGGCCCAGGACCGAGGCAAAAAGACCAAAAGGGGGAAAGGTTGCCAAATCCACCCCCCCTTCAGCCAAATCAAACCCTTGGCTGATAGCTTCAACCTGGGCCGCGAACATGGCATGGGTATAGATAACTCCCTTAGCCGGACCGGTAGAACCGGAAGTAAAGAGAATCGCCGCAGGTTGATCCGGACAAGGGGGTACTGGTATTAATTTTCCGGTTTGATCGGGACTGAGCTGTTTCAGTATTTCCGCTAAAGTTGACCCTCCCCAACCCCACTTGCGGCCAACAGTCACCCGCATTTTTAGACCCTGAGAAATTTTCGGGATAAAAAAACTCAAAAGATGAGCCCGAGTGAGACCTGCCAAGCCTGAAGGCTGAATCTCAGCCAAGCAACGCAGCGTCATTTTTAAACCCATGCCGGGATCTACCAGCACTAAGGGCAACCCGGCCTTAAACAAACCGAACACTATGATGACAAAATCAATCCCCGGCTTGGTCATAACCAGAACACGAGAGCCGGGCAAAAAACCGGAACTAATTAAATGGATGGCCAGACGGGAAGAGCCTTCATCCAATTCCCGAAAACTAACTTTGATACGGCCCAAAACGTCCGGCTGGTTTTCAGCGATGATTGCCAGTTTATCCGGCCATTTCTGAGCAGCTTCCACCAGCTTCTCGGCAATATTAAAACTTGGATTCATTAAGTTAATCCGCCCAGAAAATTTTCCACAAAAGCAAAAGCGCGTTCCGGTTCGTCTTCTAAAAGATAGTGACCAGCCTCGGGCAGAATTAAAGTCTGAGCCTGGGGCAACCGTTCGCACCAATCAAAAAAAATCTGGCGATTAAAAACAAAATCCTGAAGACCCCACAAGAGGGCCAAAGGCTTATGGCTCAAAGCAATTGTGAAATTACAGTCGATTTGCCGCAAGCACTCGAAACTAGGGTGAGTGGTAGTCAAGGGAATATCTTCAATGAAGCGGGCTAAGGCTAAGCGATCTTTTGCTTGTGCGTAAGGAGCCAAGAAGCCGTGCCGAACAGCAGCGGTCAACCCCTTAACTGAGCCGAAGGCCGCTGTACCTCGGGCGAAATAGTTACAAGATTGGGCCACCAACCAATCGCCCAACAGGGCTAAGTATTTAAATAAGGCCAGCCTGAAAGGCAGACGATAACAGCTGGGAAATCGGAGCCCGGTGTTCAAAAGAGTGATTGAGGCTACCCGGTCCGGATTTTCCCCAGCCCAAGCCAGAGCGATAGGTCCGCCCCAATCGTGAACAATCAAATGAACCGGAGTTGAGAGCTGCCAATGATCCATAAGTAAGCCAAAATCACGGGCCCGGTCGACGAGGCGGAAGCCGTATTCAGTAGCCGTCGGCCGCGAAGAAAGACCCATCCCCAGATGATCCGGAGCCAAACAACGATAAGCGGGGGTTAGGCGCGCTATTAGCCGGCGATAGAAAAATGACCAGGTAGGGTTGCCGTGAATTAAAACTACTGGTGGTCCAGCACCTTCATCCACATAATGAAGCTCCAAGCCATCCGGCCTGGGGTAATAATGAGACGCAAAGGGATATTCGGACAACTCAGGAGGCGGGGGGCGGTGACTACCCCCCGGACGCACCGATTTTTCATTCATACTTATCCACCTGTCTATTTTTTGACACTCAACGTAATTGAAACTCCACTATATTACTTCTTTACATTATAAAGAACCCCCCGAAAATGCAAAGAACCTCGGTTTACTTACGGAGGAATCGAGTTTCAATGGTGCGGCGTTCAATCAACTGGATGGCAGGGCGGCCGTGGGGGCAGTAGGCGCCATTAGGGGTGACGGCCATGTCTTCAATTAATCTAGTCATAGTTTCCAGGGTCATTTTATCCCCAGCTTTGATAGCGGCCCGGCAGGCCAGACTGTAAAGCCAACTATCGGCCATAGTCTCCAGAGCCTCTTTCAAGCCAGCCCCCTCCAAGACGGCCAAGCGGCCGTCAGCTGCCCCCAGGATTTCCAGAAGCGGTTCCCAGGGGTCCTGAACACCCAAAATGACTGGAGCACTGCGGAGAATAAAGCTTCGTTCGCCGAAAGGTTCTAGATTAAACCCCAGGCGAAGCAGATGAGGTTTCAATACAGCGGCGGCTAGAACCTGCTGAGGGGAAAAATCAGCGGTCTCAAGAAAGAGACGATTCTGACCAGGTAACCCATTTCTAGCCAGGTCTCTTTTCAACCGGGTGAATAAAATCCGCTCGTGGGCGGCGTGCTGATCTATCAAGTACAGGCCCTTAACGCCTTCAGCCAAAATATAGCTCTGGTAAAGCTGTGCTAGAGGCCGGAGAGTTTCGAAACCAACTCCGGACAGTTGGAAACGAGAAGTGAACGAAGAAATATCTGTCGGAGCCTGGGTCGAATACAAACTCGGGAACCTGCTACCGGAGGGTAACGGCGAGGAAAGGGGGAGTGGTTCAGCAGCTACGGCTTCATTAATTTCAAGAGTCATCCAGGATGAAACGGGAGTGGCATAAGAAGCTGAATCCGCCACCACAGATCCAGGCGGGGGAAGACAAAAACCGTCGGTCACAACCGGAGTCCGGCCCACAGCCCGACTTACGGCCCCGGACAGAGCGGTAAAAATATCTCCCGGCTTACGAAAACGCACTTCAGCCTTGGCCGGATGAACATTAACATCAACTTCGCCCGGATCCAGATCAATGAATATTACCGCCGCCGGCCAGGCACCTGGAGCCAAGAGGCGACCGTACCCTTCGGTCAAGGCTCGTCCTAATAAACGGTCTTTAACCGGCCGTCCCAAAACATAAATAAACATATGGGCGCTAGATCGTGAAACTTGATTCGGCGAGCCAAGCCAACCGGAAATTTTGAGCGTTTCTTCACTATGTTTCAAAGGTGTCAGGTTTTCAGCCATTCTGCGACCCAGAATTTTATAGACTCTGGTTTTAAAGTCCTGCTGCTTCCCCACGGCTAATATTTCTCGACCTCCGTCGCGGTAGATCAATCGTAAACCCTCACGACTTAAAGCATAACTCTGAACTACATCCAGCAAACGAGCGCTTTCGGTCTGCTCTGATTTCAGGAATTTACGGCGGGCCGGCACATTATAAAAAAGATTTCGAACTTCCACAGTAGTGCCACGATTAGCCGCAACGGATTTGAAATCAATAAGTTTGCCAGCGGCCACGGTAACCTGATGCCCGGAACCACCCTCCACGGCGCTAGTTATGGAAAGGTTGGAAACTGCTCCGATAGAAGGTAAGGCCTCGCCCCTGAACCCCAGGGTATTTATTTTTAACAAGTCAGTATCAACACCGATTTTGCTGGTAGCATGACGTTCGAGACACATCAAGAGATCGTCCTTATCCATACCCCAACCATTATCGCGAACCGTGACTAGTTTCTTACCGCCGCTAGCTACCTCTATCTCAATCCGATCGGCCCCAGCATCCAAGCTATTTTCCAATAACTCTTTCAAGACAGCTCCGGGTCGCTCCACCACTTCCCCGGCGGCAATGCGATTGATCAATTGGTCAGATAGGAGTTTAATACGACGAATCGGAAAAAGTACAGCTTCCATATAAAGGTGATCTCTTTTTACCTAATATACGATATACTAATAATAATCTTAACATAAACTAGGAGAAATATCATGCGCTCCATCTCTATCCGCCAAAACCGGGAATCAGCCGCAATCAATCGGGTTTTGCCAACCTTTCTTTTTCTATCCCTGACTTTGATCATCGGCTGGTTTTTGATGACTTTAAAATTTATTTTTCTTCCTTTGCTCTTAGCCCTTTTCGGTACTTTTCTGCTGAGCCCACCCGTAGAATGGCTCCACCGCCATAGGCTCCCACGCCCCGTTGGTATAGTCGTCACTCTAGCCACAGCTTTAGCTCTCATCTGGCTAGGCTGGCGCTATCTATCGGTCAGTTTTATCGCCTTTTACGATGGTTTTCCCAAATATGAAGAACGCGCACAGGATCTTTTAAACCAAGCCAGGGCCATCACCAACAACTTTTATTTCCTAACTCCGGAACACCTCAAAAGCGCTTTAAGCGATTTTTCCATAAGTAATTTAGCCGGTAATACCCTTAATTCTCTAATAACCATAATAGGCTATATACTGGTAACCCTAATTTTTCTGCTCCATTTCCTCCCAGCTTACCCGACCATTCCCGATAAAATTAAAAAGGCATTCCCCGATCAGCGAGGCCCTCTTTTATGCCGTGCTTTTAAAGGTATCGGCCATCAAGTACAAGGCTACATCTGGGCCAAAATGTTCACCAGCCTCTTTACCGGTTTAGGAGTGGCCCTGCCCTGTCTCCTATTCGGGGTGGATTTTGCCCTTACTTGGGGCGTATTCGCAGCCGTTTTAAACTTTATACCCACCGTCGGAGCCTTTCTGTCGGTTCTACCTCCGGTAGCTATCTCTCTACTTCAGCCGGAATTAGCTAGTCTTTCTACCTCTTTATGGCTGACAGCTTTTCTGACGGTTATCATGCTTCTGACCGGTAACGTTCTGGAACCTCTTATCCTAGGCCAGAGCGTTAATCTTTCCCCAACCGCCTCCCTAATAGCTTTCTTTTTATGGGGCTGGCTCTGGGGCCCAATCGGTCTACTCATTGCCGTCCCAGCCATGGCTATGGTTAAGTTTACATGCGATAATATCGATAGCTTACAGCCCGTCGGCGTTATGCTGAGTTCAAAGGCCGAAACCTAAAAACCGCCTAACGAATTTAAAGACAACCCAAAAATTATCTCTCTTCACTATAAAACTTCATTTAACTTTTGACCTTAGGCCATAAGAATGGTAAAATTCAACATCTAAAAATAAGTAACCTCTATTTAATAAAGATCATTAATCCGATTTTTTTGTGATTAAACAGACATTCATCAGAAAAATTTTTATAATCAAACTTTTTTACCCATCACATAAATCTAAAATTACACATAAAAAGGTATCTTGCTATAACATATAGCAACTATTCATAAAAATAAAAACACCTCTTTTTATTAAATTTTCCTAACTAACTAAAAAATTAATCAGCATTTTGGAAGCTCGATTAAAATAATGGAAAATAGCGAAATCTATTTTAGTAGATTAATATTATACTTATATAACACTACTAAAAAATTTTTAGTCTCATTAAAAAAATAAAAAAAATAAAATCGCTCCTAAAAAATTTGTGGTTAAACTAAAAATTAGGGGGCCTCTTAAATGAAAGCCAAACAGGAATTTAAAGTCGTTCCTAAATTTCCCGAAAAACTAGATCCTTTAAAGAAGATGTCCTATAATGTATTATTCAGTTGGCAAAGCGGAATTCGAGATCTTTTTAAACGTATGGAGCCGCGTTTATGGGAAGAATCCGGGCATAATCCAGTGGCTTTCATGGGGCAAATAAACCAGAAACGCTTGGATTTTCTAGGTCAAGATTTGGGATTCATGAGCCAACTGGAAGAAGAAGCTCATCACTTTGAAAAATATATGAACACCCCAAAGATTGGGGAACCAGAAACTTGTGTAGCCTATTTTTCGGCTGAATTCGGCCTAACCACCTGCGTACCTATTTATTCCGGCGGCCTAGGAATACTAGCCGGCGATCATTTGAAGTCAGCCTCAGATCTATCTATCCCATTGATTGGCATGGGCCTTTTATATCAAGAGGGCTACTTCAGTCAATATCTTAACAACGACGGCTGGCAAATGGAACGTTACCCGGCCAATGACTTCGACAATATGCCCATCACCCGAGTCACCGGAGCCGATGGGAAACAGATTAAGATTTGGGTTAAATTCAAAGGGCAGCCGGTAGCTGTGGCCGTCTGGTGTGTTCAGGTCGGCCGCATCCCCCTGTATCTTTTAGATACCGATCTTGATGAAAATATACCGGAGTTCCGGGGTACCACCGCCCAACTCTACGGTGGGGACAAGGAAATGCGCATTCGCCAAGAGATAGTTCTAGGTATTGGTGGGATTAGGGCTCTCAAGGCCATCGGCCTCACCCCCTCAGTTATCCATATGAACGAAGGCCACAGCGCTTTTTCGGCTTTGGAACGCATCAATCTTCTGCGCAAGGATTATAACCTTTCCTTCGATGCGGCTAGAGAAATAGTTCAGGCCTCCACCATCTTCACCACCCACACCCCAGTTCCAGCTGGTAACGACACTTTCGACATAGAAATGGCCCGAGCCTATTTTGAGGAATACGCCAAAGAACTGGGCCTTAACTGGCGAGTGCTACTGGGGTACGGCCGAATCAACCCCCGCGATGAAAGCGAACCTTTCGGGGTGACTCCCCTGTCTCTAAGACTTTCGGCCCACGCCAACGGAGTTAGCCGGCTCCACGGCCGGGTCAGCCGGCAAATGTGGAGTTCAATCTGGCCCAAAAATCCTGTAGAAGATACCCCCATTGACTACGTCACTAACGGCGTCCATGTTTCTTCCTGGGCTTCACGAGAAATTGCCCACCTATATGACCGACATCTAGGCGCCGAATGGAATGAGGACAACGACCCTATTCATGTTTGGCAACAGGTCCAACAGATTCCTCTATCGGAATTATGGCGAGCCCATGAAAATTGCCGGAGCCGCCTGGTGGCCTATACCCGCCGGGCCCTGTTCCATCAGCTCAAGTCTCAGGGGGCCCCCAATGAATCTTTGCACAAAAGTATGGAAGTACTGAGCCCAGATATTCTAACCATCGGATTTGCCCGCCGCTTCGCGACTTATAAACGAGCCACCCTTTTGTTCCATGACCCCGACCGGTTGGAAAAAATTATTAACAACCCGACCCGACCGGTACAAATCATCATTGCCGGAAAGGCCCACCCCCAAGACAACGAGGGTAAAGCCTTCATTAAGGATATTATTCATCTAACCCGAGAACGCCGTTTTCAAAACCGTATCGCCTTTCTAGAAAATTATAACATGCGAATAGCGAGCCTTTTAGTTTCCGGCTGTGACGTCTGGCTCAATAACCCCCGCCGACCTCTGGAAGCCTGTGGCACCAGCGGGATGAAAGCTCTAGCCAACGGCGTTCTGAATTTATCGATTCTCGACGGTTGGTGGAATGAAGGATATGGACCAGATTACGGGTGGGCCATCGGTCAAGGCGAGGAAGACACCAACCATAAGTTGCAGGATGAAACCGAAAGTATGGATCTTTATAATCTTCTCGAAAAACAGGTAGCCCCTCTTTTCTATCAACGTAACGCCGACGGTCTACCCCAGGTCTGGTGCGACATGATGCGAGCTAGCATCCGAGATCTCATGCCTAAATTCAGTTCTCACCGTATGGTGCTAGAATATTTTAACCGCTTTTATGAGCCATCTTCTAAGCGCTTCCAAAACTTAGTCAAAGACAATTTCCAGGCCGCTATAGTCCAAGCCGAGTGGTGCAACAAGCTCATGACCGCCTGGAACGAGATAAAAATCATTGAATCCACCTCTAACGCCGACCATAGCACTCTGAAAATTGAAGACGACCTGGAATTTTCCGCCCGAATTCAATTGGGTTCACTATCTCCAGATGACGTTACTGTAGAAGCCTATTACGGCCACTTGGATCACAAGGGTGAATTTACTGACCGAAGTACTCTGGCTCTCGCGCCAACGGAAGATCTTGGCGGCGATCTTCACATTTTTAAAAATATCATCGCCTGCCATTCTACCGGCAAATTCGGCTACACCATCCGAGTAACTCCCAGTCAGGAACGCCTGGCTAATCCTTTTGTCCTAGGACTTATTCATTGGGCCTGAAATATTTTTGCCGCTTAGCAGATCTCTTCTTTTCTAACCCATCAATGCATTCTTCAAGGACTGCATGATCATTCTAATTTATAAACTCTTTTTCAATAGGGGAATAGAATAGTTTCACAAAATTTTTAGAAGCCACCGTTATCGTCCTAAATCAAAATATAGATCTCCCCTTTGCCCCAGAAATTATAACTCCGTAAGGTAAGAATAAAAAAATAAGATGGCGAACAAAAATTCGCCTCACGCTGGTTAAATAGTAGATTTAAAAGATTAAAGAGCTACGCTCTATCTTTCTGGGTGACGACCTTTATACCTACCATCCGCTCTACGAAAAAATTTTATAATCTGAGTTTAACTTTATCTTTACCTATAACCCCTCCAGCCGTAAGATTTTATAAGAATATCTTTCTAAAGTTGATTTGGACGGTTTATCTTTATACAAGACCCTTCCAGATAAAAGCTAAAGATAATATCGGTATAAATAGACGGAAGGAAATTCAATCCGCGATGACAAAATTTCTTTGAAAGTCAACTGGATCAGTCTTAAAATAACAAAATCCACCAGCAAAGTAAAGCCCTCGACCTATAGCTTCATTACCGACCTTAATCCTTCTAAAAATAATATTAAGAGCTTACCAAGATATGATAGAAACCGATGGAGAATAGAAAATGAGATCTTCAATATCTTAAAAAATACCAACTATAATCTAAGGTACAATTTTGGACACGGGAAAGAAACTCTCACTGTGATTCTAGTAGTATTTATCTTGCTAGCCTTCACTATGCACAGCATTTACCGGTTAATAAAAACACTATGGCAGAAAACATAGAGCAGCTTTATTGCCAAAAATCGTCTTTTTATTCACCTCTGGTCCACCAACATATATCACGTTTTCACCTCCTAAAATGCGCTCCTTAGTATTGTCGTATTAGGTGTCCCCTCACTACAAGTACACTAAATTAGCCTTCATTCTTATTATATACTCCTAAAATGAGAATTACTGGCTTCGCAAAGAGCAGAATGGACAAAAGGTGAAAGCGACTATATAATATTTAAACGTTTTTAATTAAAAACTAAACCCCCATTGCAGAAAGGGCCAGACATGAACGTTGACGGCCAGTTTTCAAATTCGATCCACGGCCCAAAACATCCTCAATCGGTTGGCTATACCCGAGCTCAAAAAGTAGTCTTTTATCAGTCCGGGCCGCCTTTAAAGTTGGCGGCCGGGGGTAAGCTAGCCCCAATCGAAGTAGAATATGAAACTTACGGAAACTTAAATCAGGCCCGAGATAATGCCGTTCTAATCTGCCATGCCCTAACGGGTGATGCCCATGTAGCCGGTTGGGATGAAAATCCGGAGGGTCCCTTAAGAGACTATCGTCGGAACAAACCCGGCTGGTGGGATGAGATGGTAGGCCCCGATAAACCCATCGATACCCACCGTTTTTTTGTGATCTGCGCAAATGTTCTTGGTAGTTGTTACGGTACTACCGGCCCTATGTGCTTTAACCCAACCACCGGCCGGCCTTATGGCCTGACCTTCCCAATGGTGACGGTGGCCGACTGGGCGGCCCTAAAAATAAAACTTCTGGATTATCTTGGGCTTCAGATCCTTTATGCGGCTATCGGCGGCTCAATGGGTGGGCAGGAAGCCCTAGAAATAGCTTTGGGCTGGCCGGAACGAGTTCAACGTCTTATTATTCTCTCAGCCGGATCCCGCCTCGGAGCCCAGGGCCTGGCCTTCAATGCCGTAGCCCGGCATTCCATAATCAATGATCCTAATTTTAAAGACGGAAATTATTACGATGGTCCCCGACCCCTAGCTGGACTAGCTGCAGCCCGGATGCTGGGCCACATAACCTATCTATCTGAAGAAAGTATGGGCCACAAGTTTGGCCGCCGCCTTCAGAGCAAAGACGTCCCTGACTTCACGCCCATTGGGGTGGAATTCGAGGTGGAAAGTTATCTTAAACACCAGGCTGAAAATTTTGTCGCTCGTTACGACGCCAACAGCTATCTTTACATTACCAGGGCCGTAGACTATTACGACGCCTCAGTCTGGGGCGAAATGGATCTGGCCCGGGCCGCCTCCAGAATCACCGCTCGCCTTTTGGTGGTCTCCTTTTCCTCAGACTGGCTCTTCCCGCCGGAATCGTGCCGGGAACTAGTCTCGGCTATGTGCCGAGCCGGGCGCACCGTAACCTACGTCGATATACCCTCACCTTACGGCCATGATGCCTTTCTAGTGGAAACCACAACCATCAGCCGTCTAATTCACAGCTTCCTTTCCATTTAAAAAATTAAGAAACTAATAATGAAAAAAAACGAGCAGATAGGGCATTCAACAGATCTTCCCCCCAGCATAGGAGAACTTAGAACTTTCACCGCTTACAATCTTGATATTTCCTTGGCAGCCAAAGTTCAGGAACTTTTAAACACACACGCATCCGCCCCCAACCTAATTGGACGCTGGCAGGACCAAGTAATTCTCGATGAAATACCAAGTGGGTCCTCGGTACTCGATCTCGGTTGCGGCGCTGGAGATCTTCTATTCCAGCTCATTCATAAGCTGAAGGTTCGAGGCCAGGGCGTGGAGCTGGATTCGCAGGCAGTTTTAAAATCTATTGACCGGGGTGTGCCCGTTCTAAATGTAAACCTTGACCTCGGACTGGTAGATTTCGCCGATCAAAGTTTTGACTATGTAATTTTGGAAGGTACTTTGCCAACTCTGCGGTCGCCTTTACCTATCCTAAAGGAAATGCTTCGAGTAGGCCGGCGAGGAATCGTTTCCTTTCCCAATTTTGGACACTGGCGGGTGCGTTTCGATCTGACCATACGAGGTCGGATGCCAATAACCCGGGGTCTACCCCACGGCTGGCATGACACCCCCAATATCCATCTTTTTACCCTAGCGGACTTCACTGATTGGTGTGCGATCAACGAGGTAAACATCAAAGGAGCTTTCGGCCTAACCGACAGTCAGGTTCAACCTCTAGCCGAAAGTGATAATTTAACAGTAGAAGAAGCCTTGCTATTTTTGGAAAAGGGTTAGATTCTATGAAAAAAATGCTCAAAAAAAAAATTAATCTGGCCCTGACTAACCTGAATCTCGCCCCCCCCACTCCAGACCGAAATAACTTCACGGTGGAAGAGCCCCGTGACCGGGAGCATGGGCACCTGGCCACTAATGCGGCCCTGGTTCTGGCTAAATCTCTCGGCCGGAAACCCCGCGAACTGGCCGAATTGATCATTAAAAATCTGACCGACCCTGAGGGCTACATAGAAAAGGCCGAAGTGGCCGGCCCCGGGTTTATCAACTTTACTCTGAGCCTCAAATGGTGGGCCTGGGCCTTGGCCGATCTTTTACGAACCGGCCCCGCTTACGGCCGAGCCGCTGCTAGAGGCCAAAAAATTATGCTGGAATTTGTCTCAGCCAACCCCACAGGCCCGCTACATGTGGGCCACGGCCGGGGGGCAGCTATAGGTGACGCTCTAGCCCGCATTTTGAACTGGGTCGGTTATGAAGTTTCCCGGGAATATTACATAAACGATACTGGACGCCAGATGCGTATTCTAGGGGAATCGGTTTTAGCTCGTCTACAGGAACTACAAGGTAGTACAGAACCTTTTCCTGAAGACCACTATCGAGGGACCTATATTATGGAACTGGCCCAGAAAGTTCTGGCAGAAAAAGGCCCAGAAATTCTGGATCTTCCTAAAGATGAAGCGGTGACTTACCTGGCTGATTTCGCCGGAGACCAGATTCTGGTGAGTATCAAGAACGATTTAGCCACCTTCAAAGTGGAATACCAAACTTGGTTTTCAGAAAAATCTCTACACCGAGAAGGGCAGGTAGAAAAAGTCCTGAGTTTTTTGAAAGAAAAAAATCATTTATACGAACAAGATGACGCTCTATGGTTTAATACCGAACCTTTCGGGGACGACAAAAACCGGGTTCTCGTTAAAAGCAGCGGTGAAAGGACCTATTTTGCTACCGACATAGCCTATCACTGGAATAAATTTCAACGAGGCTTTAGTGAACTGGTTAATGTCCTAGGCGCTGACCACCATGGCTATGTGCCCCGCCTCAAGGCCGCCACTACCGCCCTAGGCAATAACCCTAGCAGCATAACAGTTCTTTTGGTTCAATTTGTAAATCTAGTACGCGATGGTCAGCCCGTGGCTATGAGCACCCGGACCGGGGAATTTATAACCCTGAAAGAAGTACTAAATGAAGTAGGAGTGGATGCAGCCCGCTTTATTTTTCTGACCCGCAGCCCAGATACCCCGCTAGAATTCGATTTAAATCTAGCCCGCACTCAGACCCGCGACAACCCCGTCTATTATGTCCAATATGTTGGCGCCCGCATCGAAAGTATACTGAAAAACGCTCCCCCCGCCCCGGTGGAGACGAACCTACTGCTCTTGGCCCAGCCTGAGGAATCTAATCTTATAAAACATCTAACTAACTTTCCCGAACTGATAGAAATAGCTGCAACCCGGCGAGAACCACACCTGCTGGCAACCTATCTCACTGTTTTGGCCCGCCTCTTCCACCATTATTACAGCCAGCACCATGTCATAGTCCCAAACCTAGCCCTAGCCGCCGCTCGACTAGAACTAATCCGGGCTGTCCGCTTAGTCGTTCATCTGGGCCTCAATCTTCTAGGCGTATCCTCTCCTGATCAAATGTAAAATTGATATTCAGCCGGCGCGATCAGAACCTGCTCCGTCTGAAAAAACTCCTAACGGAACTCAGAACAGAGGAAGAAGTAGAATTTATTAATATAGTTAAGATATATCTATTATCCTATCCTCTATCCTAGAAAAATCGGACTAGAATTCGACTCCGAGAGAGCAAACGGTGATCAAATCCCAACCGTCCCCTGGCAAAGAGATTTGGGGATTAGAATCATTGGTTTAGTTTTAACCTAAGTTTTCTGCTAAACATATTAACCGGACGCGGGCCTTTATGAAAAACCGGCTGAAATAAATACCCCTAACCCTTCATCATCCCTACACGGCTAGATAATCTGGATCCGCCCAGACCCCTGGAGATTAACAACCCCCTTTAATTTTATACTTCCCGAAGCTGAGGCCGCCGAAAATTCGTAAAAACAAAACCAACTGCGGAAGATGATAATCAAACCACTATTTCAATAGTGGCCGAAAACAAAAGTCCTGCCACGGTTCAGACGATAGCCGAAGATTAGGATTGTTTCGCCGCTCAAATGGTGATAACGGCCGGTAAAGATAAAGCTTAACATCGTCTAGATAAACTTAAAATCCAAAATTCCCCTACCTATACCTATTTTTACCACATTAACTCTAATTGTTTTCTGATCCGAATGAGCCGCTTTGCTACTAACTTAAAGTCCCATAAATAAAAGTATGATAATATATTAATGTTAAGATAATAAAATTATATCGCTATAACAAAATCGTGTTCATCTAAATATCATTAACATATTAAATATTTTTAATACATCAACCAGCTTTAAATAAAGCTTTATTAATAATTATACATCCATCAAACGCAAATTTATTTTTTTATTTTTCTAGTGATGCTAAAATATTATAATTATAGTGTTGATCTATTAAAATAGATTCCTTTACTCCCCATTATGTTAATCAAACTCCTAAAATACTAATCAATTTTTAATCAGTTAGAAAAATTTAACAAAAAATTATGTTATTATTATATTTTATAATAAAAATGCTCTTTTAAGTATAATTTTAGATTTTTTTGATACATAAAAAATAATTATAAAATTCCCCCTAACGAATGTGTAATAATTATTGATTGAATCACCTACCTTAGTCTGGTGGTTTAAATAACTAATGATATAGTTTATCACTAAATAATCGATGCTACTTTATCTAATCTCATTTTATAATCTTCCACGGGGCGTATTTTTTACAGGTTAAAATTTACAAATTAGTAGTGAAGAATGGGCCTACTTTGTATAAAAAATTTGATAGCCTGGCGCAAAAATTAAAATAGAAAATACTTACTCATAGTACAAGTGATAATAACCGTCTAGATGCACTCTGATCAGTTACGCTCAACTTCAGAATAAGTTCCCTGAA
Organism: Candidatus Adiutrix intracellularis; assembly: GCA_001577715.1. Lineage (GTDB taxonomy): Bacteria > Desulfobacterota > Desulfarculia > Adiutricales > Adiutricaceae > Adiutrix > Adiutrix intracellularis. Next base: position 58,494 of record LQAA01000069.1, read on the forward strand.
TGTCAACCCTGTTCAAAACCACAAAGCGAATGATTAGCTTGATTAAATTATTGGTAAGCTCAATTTCCAGGTTGACGATAAAGCACAAATTTGACTCGTAATCTTTACGGAAACGCCTAGTTAAATTCTTAGCTCCTTTTACCACCGGGACCTTGAGTTCTTATTTTATAAGCGTTCTCCACATTTTTGCAATTTATCATGGATAGTTATATCGGCTTCCGTTCTAAACAAATATGATAAAACCGAAACAGGCCTCGTAATTATTCCAGAAGCCTTACCCTATAACTTCGAGTTTCCGAGCCCTGGTTTTCTGATAGAAATCGTGCGCCCTTAATGAACTGAACCAAACAAAATTAAGCCTGTGCCGGACAATTTTTTAAATACTTGTGATAGGCTGAATAGTAATCACAGCTGAGCAATCCAATAAAATCTTTTCCCAAAACTAATTAAAGAACCTCTAACAATAGATGGGCCGATATTCTAAACATCACGAAAAAAAGCGGCTCAAAAAATCCAAGTCTAAAAATAATAACTATCTTCTTTATGTCCGATCCTGTCTGTATTTAACAAGACTATTCGGGTAGAGCCTCTAAACCATTTTCAGAAGGTGGCTTCAAATCAACGGAGATTTTCTTTGAGATATTAGTTATTTCTCTACGGCTGACAAGGCATCCCAATACTTCAGCTACAAAAGACTACACGAACAAGTACGAAATATAGGTCTTACCTTTTAAAAAAACAAGACAAATAGCCAACTTCGGACCTATGAATCCAGTGTTACTAACTTTAGACAGTGTCTAGCAATGATAAATCTCTCCACAACGTTACAACAGCAAGTGGCTCCACAATATTCGGTAAGCCGCTAGAGATTAATAATTAGCCCATTTTATTATCATATGATGTCTTTATCTTGTTCGGTAATTAACTCTCCATCGCAACCGCAGATTTCTAGCTCTAAAGCAAAGATTCTAACTTTATCAAGTTCTTCAAAAATAAAAAACCTACGCAAATAGGACTCTTGCTCTAACTGCGCTCCAAACTTTACGCTTTTTACCGTGTTTCTTCTGTTGAAGGAAATTGCTAATATCAGACGATAATGACTTTGATAAATTACTAGATTTCTTTCAAGCTCCAGCCAATTTAGTTTTTAGTTTGGTATCTTTATACCGTAAGGTAATATCTTCTACTCATAACAGAATGTTTCGTTACATAAAACTTCAAACACACATCCCAATTCGTCCAAATGCTAGAAAACTTAAAATATTATATCTTGCGATTTGCTTGATTCTATGATCACAACACGACATACTTTTATGTTGACGTACAATTATATCTTATTTGATAATCACCGTGAACAGTTAATATATTTTTTGAGATCCTAATTATACATTTAAATAGCGTTAGCCAAAATAATAGGGTCTATTATCAAGCTGACTCCATAGAAACTATTATAATAAAAATATTTAAGCTTGGCCTAAGCGACCTCACCATGACCCGATTTCAAATTTATCCCTGCCTCTGTCATTTCAATTTCACCAGGAACCGTCGGTCAAAAGGTCATGCAAAACCTTCTGGGCGCGGGCACCTAAGAGAACTAATTTTTCACCGGGCAAAGGAGGCAGAGGCGGGCCTATTCTAACCCGGATAACCCCAGGGCAGGGATAAAGACGACCAGCCGGCCATAAAGCCCCAGCGTTTTTAATGGCCACCGGCACTAGCAAGGCTCCGTTACGCCGGGCTAAAATTAAAGCCCCCTTCTTGAAAGGTAAAAGTAACGTTACCCCCCGGTTACGAGTACCCTCGGGGAAGATAGATAAAATTTCGCCCCGACTTAACCGAGCCCCGGCTTCCTCCATCATTTGCCGGGCCGCCTCGGAACCACCGCTCCGGTCCACCAGCAAATGAACCCGGGCTAGAGCCCAGCCAAAAAAAGGAATGGAGCCCAAAGAGGCTTTAGCCACCCAAGAAACAGGTAACCCCGTAGCTAGGGCTACAGTGGGAATATCTAAAAGAGAACTGTGGTTAGCGTAAAGAATAAAGCCGCCGTTCGAGACTGGAAGATTTTCCCGACCCAACACCCTAAGGCGGATACCGGCTGGAATTAACACTACGCGGCCCCAGACGGTGTTAGAAATATAACGAGCTAGCCGAATAGAAACTAGACTTAACAACAGGGAAACCGTGCCACACATGACGGTCAAAGTAACCAGCACCGGTAAATACCAAACCGGGTAAAGTAGTCGAAGCAAACAGTTCATGGATTCTGTTTCATTAACCACTGGTTTAAGCGGGGTAGTTCCACTTTTGGCCAGTCCTCTCCCAAGCGTAAGTTCAAAAAATTTTTGAAGAGAGCTTCCAAAAGAGCCAACAGTTCATTCAGTAGAGCCACCCGCTCCAAAAAACGACCAACCTCGGTCTCCACCCCCTCTTCCCCTTCACTAAAAGTCTTAGGAAATTTTATGGCCTGGGGGGTTAAAGTATCAGCGGATAATGTTAGTCCCCATTCCTTATTGTCTTCATTACGAATTTTTAAACGACCCCGGCTTACTTTCTTACCCTGTCTTAGGCCGGTATGAGCCTCGGCCCACTTAGCATTCGGGTCCTGACAGCTGATGACTTTCCGATCGGCCCCTTCGCCGCTGTCCAAAGTCAGACGACTTTCAAACCACACTTCAATGTAGCCCTGGGGTTTAATCTTTAACAAGTTCCCATCCAGTTCAGAACTTATCCACAACCAGGTTAAAAATTCCCGGCCCAAAAAGAACTTATCCCGCCATAAATCTAAAAAGACTACTGGTTCCGGCGGCAGAGATTCCATCCCCGTCATTTTTCCCCCACCCTCTCTTCAAGCCAACCAAATCGGCGAAGCCTTTAAATTCAAAAGAACCTGGCGTAATTCCCCAGTAACCATTTCCAAGCCCAGAGTTACCGGAACCAGCATTTCCAAAGCTAGACCGAAGGTGTGGCTCCACAACTCCTCGAAACTTAGCCGCCGCTTTTCCCCAGCAGCGGCTAACCAAATTTCATTTTCCTGGATCAACCACAGCACTTCCATAAGTTCCGTATTGAGCAGGGTCCGGCGCAACAAATCCGACCTCACTACCTCTCTTAACCCTTTTCTAACTACGCTATTGGGATACTGGCCGGTCTTAGTCAAATGCTGAGCCTCGCGGATAGCACAGTAACGGTTAAGGACAGTATTAGGGAGTCGGCGACTGTCTAGACGAAGAGTGAAAGCTAAAAGCCCCCCAAAACGATAGGTGGCCGGATTGAAATTGCTATCCAGGTGGTTGAAAAATTCCACCCAGCCCAAGCTACGTTCTTCGGGCGTATGCTCTATATCCACAAAAGCGTTACCGGCCAACCGGCTGCTTAGATATTCATCAGTCAGGATTTCCGGCGGCTCTTCCCTAACTCGGTAACGAGTCAAGGCAAGAGAGCCCTTAATAATACCCATAAAGATTTTCCTTCCCGACCGGGTAGCGACTTCTTAAACCCGCGTCCAGCTGTTTCCAGAACATCATAATCAATCTATAACTCAGATACAAGCCCGAAAAATGGCGGCCGTCCCGACCCTTTATCGCAGCCTGAAACTCAGCTGGAGTCGAAACCTCCGTTTCCAGAGCAACAACCATCAAAGTAATTGTCGCTCTAATCCACAAGATTCTAACGAGTTCCCCCCAGGCCCGCTTTGCACTAACGCGGATAATTAGGAAAGTCGCACTAGAGTCAGCCAGTCAGACTAAAATCTATTTACAACCCACCCTTAAAATCTTAACTAAAATCCAGGTATCAATGATAAAAATAGATTCAGGCATACTTATTTTACTCTTTCTTCGTATTTACGATACCTGTATTTTTAAAAAACGTTTAGTTTAAAAAATATCATTTAATTTCAATATTATCAAAATAAATAGTACTATTTACCTGATTATTTAATTTTAGTTAGTTAATTTTAGACTAAATATTATACAAGAATAGTGTAATTATAAACTGAATTTCATACTAGTAGATTTTTTATGCACAGGCCCATTTAACGACCGCCTTACAGAGCCAGACCCTAGACAAGATTCTAACTGACGTCTAAACCCTACGATGGCGTAGTTGACGCCATCTATGGTCTGGAGTAACACTTGGAAACTAGCTGGCTTTCAGGGAATTTTCTATAATTTCTACCAAGAGTAAGGTCTTTCGATCACACTACTGGAAGAGACTCCGACCGCTCGGAGCCGGTATAGTCGGAGAACCCATAAAACAACCCCCGCCGAGGGCGGGGGCGGAAGCTACACCTGGGCCTAAAGCGCGATTAGAGCAGACTCATCACCTTATCGATCATCACCGTTATTTTTCTAAATCTACCCAGCTGCCACAAAAAAAATGCCTAACCCGGCCGCAATCATACATGAGCAGCACCACCTAGCCGCCTTCAACTATTAAGCGGCCATGGGGAAAAATCATTTCGTCAAGATGCAACGGAAAAGATGGGTTTATTTTCTACGAGCCAATCTAACCTTGGCTGCTTCAGGAAATCTCTTTCACAATTCTAAAATTTAGCGACCGCTAGCACTAGGGGGAGAAGAAAGAAAGCGATTTTTTAGAATATCAAGAACTCGGTTACGGACGCCAACATAGTTAGGACCATTTAGAAGAATGACAAAACTTATGGGACGGCCGGGGTTGTCCGGACGCTCCAAATAACCAGCCATAGTTTTGATATCACTCATAGTACCGGTTTTAAAAAGAATCAGACCTTTATCTCCGGGAGTCAGCAGATAACGATCAGGTTCGCTAACTTTCAGTATACCGGCCATCTGCCGGGCAGTCAAGGTAGTCTGGCGACTCAGGCCACTACCGTCACCCATAGTGATAGGTTTAAGGCCATGCCGTTGAAAGAAAAAATTCATGGCCTGCTGGGATTTTACCAAAGTAGCTGGTGGACCATAAAGTTCAGCCCCCAGACTCAAAAAAATCTGGTTAGTTATGAAATTATTAGAGTATTTAATAAGCTCCCTCACTAAATCCTCCAAAGTTTTGGAAGATTCATGACGATAAAATATTTTGCGTTGTTCCGGGGCGGGGTGGCCGGTAAAAATTACCCCGTACATACGAATACCAGCTTCTTCCAGATGAGCCTTAAAGGTCTCCCCAGCGTTAAATTCTGCCTCTTCGGGGCTCTCGGAAATATTAAGTTGATAGGTGCCGCCCTCCTTGTTCTGAGCGGCTAGTTTTAGAGCCAGGGGGGTTACGGGGAGATGAGCAGCAGCTCTAATAACCTGCCCCTTTTTAGTTTTTTGAAAACTCACGGTATTAAAGTTAACGCTGAAAGCCCCGTTATAGGCGTCATAAAGCGCGCGAGTCTGAGTGTTACCGTCTAAAATAAGATTAGCTTCAAAATAAGAATCGTCAATGTAAAGATGGCGGACTTCTTTCAGCCCCCGTTTTTGCAATTCTCGGACAATAACAACTAATTCTTCCGACACAAGATATGGGTCCCCGTAACCCACTATCCATAAATCGTTGGTCTTTGTCAGCAAAAAATCAGTTTTAAAACGAAAATCAGGTCCTAAAAATTCAAGCGCGGCCTCGGATGTGACTATTTTAAGTATAGAAGCGGGAACGTAAAGTTTCTCGGCATTATAGGCATATAATTCCCGAGGGCGACCCTGGGGAGCGTGAGTATCCACAAGCAGCACCGCACCATCTCTGACCAGAGTCAGCAAATTTTGGGGCCAGGGAAGAGATTCTGGTCTAGGAGCGACTGGGCGGGCTGATTTTTTTTTAGTCTTAGCTAAAGATTGCTTTTGTTTTGGTTTGTCAGCGGAGCGAGCATAAAGAGTAGACGACAACCATAAGCCCTGACCGAGAAAAATAAAGGAAAAAGCCAGAGTGATAAGAAAGTTGACATGTCGAAAATATTTACCAGTTTTCATGATAAATATCCCTCCATAACCCAGATGGAACGGCTAATTTGGGCCGGCGGGATGAAATACGCCAAATTTCTAGTCCTACTAACTCTGGTCCTATCTCTGGCCAGTTGCGATTCCTCCTTTTTTTCCGCCAAGGACTACGACTGCTCTTATATGGTTAAAAGTAAGCATTATCATATTTTAGCTTTAACTAAAGAATTTCGGGAAAGAGGAGTAGCCTCTTGGTACAGATAACCCTTCCACGGCCGCAAAAAACAGCGGAAAAATTTACGGTATAAATAAAATCACGGCGGCCCATAAAATTCAACCCCTACACACCTAAGTTAAAGTATATGAATCTAGAAAACTACTAAATTATAAACATTCACATCAAAAACTGGAACTCATTTATAGATAGCCAGGTTACTAATCTTAGCCGGGGCGAAATCCGACTTATGAAACATACTCGACCCACTGGGAACAGCTAAGCTAAGCATCCAAACTATCACCGGTAGTAAAGCCCGGTAACCGCCACCGACGAACAGGCTTAACCAACGACATTTAAATCTTATAGCCTCAAGCCTATACCGGAAAGAAGCCGCCCCCCCATCTAACTTTGGATATAGCTACGACCCCGGCCACCAACTAATTTAATTAAACTAACTAACCTCTTCTCCATATAGTTAGTCACTTTCAACCCTACACTGGAGGCTAGAATGTGGTCGGCCAATTTTTATGATTATTTTAATACTCTTTAAATAGAAAGGCAAGTTGCTTAGACTTATTTTTACCCCCAGTCCCCTTTGGATTTAGGCTAAAACCTGTTAAAATAAAACTATACTAAGAGTGTTTCGGATATTCACGTGATAAAAAGGGAGGTAAGTATCAGATAAATTTATAGTCTATTAGCTAATAGAGACGAGAACTCCATATCTATTAACGCCTAGCTAGGTAATACTTCTGATTCAACCATATTCATCCCGACGATTGAAAAAATCAGGGTTAAATTTAGGCTGGGTAAAGTAGTGACTGTAAGGTGATTCGAGGATGTAAGGGGCTAAAAATATAACCCTTCTGCAAGCCATGAGAGATATAGGTTAGACAAATGTCTTAAACTTTACATTTATACGGGGGTTACTTGATAATCATAAAATACAGCTTACTTTTTTTGACAAGATAGAACTTTTTTAATTTATTGCGCTGGACGAATATTCAGGAGAAAGACTGATAGTCTACCGTAATTTATTTCTAGTCGATAAGCGGGTCAAAACCAGAAAGGAACTGTTGATCACCATCCAAAAAAATCTGGAGCAAATCGGGGCTAATTTTTAAGTCGAACGTTTATAGGGGCGAGGATACTATAGATCTAGTTGTCAAGCAGAAGATAATTAGTATAGAGCAAAAGTCGATTTTGAATGGAATCTATATGATTAGAGCATTAATTAATAAAGATAAAATGAGCTCGAAGTAATGCGTCCACACTTATAAAAATTTCCCTAGGTAGAACGGACTTTCAAAATAGTAAAGAGCGTTGCCATAAAATATAACCTATACTTCAACTAACTGGAACAAAGAGTCAGGGCTCATGTTTTTTTATGTATGTTAGCTTATCATGTCGAATGGCATATGGGGGAGACTTAGTAAGAATTGATCTTTATCGATAAAGAAATAACAATTAAAAAATACCAGGCTTTAGTTAGCCCAGCTGGGGAAGAGGCTGCCTAGCTAAAAAACCTCAGTTAAAAACTTAGCTGGGATTCTTGTTCAAAGCTATAACAGTTTACTCCTCAATTTAGTTAACATCTGTTTAAACATCTGTTAAGTGAACTGAAATGATTAGAATCAAACTAGCAAAAATGCTACATCCACTCAGATAAATTTATTCACCCCGCTGTAATGAAAGGTCTTCGATTTGCTCCAATCCATAAATCGTGTCTAGTAAATAAATATTATCTTTTAAAATGATATCTTGAAATAATAAATAAATAATATTAATTAATCGCGGAACTTCAGTTTAAATAAACATTCGCCAGGAAGAACTTAATAATTGGAATCTTCCACTCACTAAATAAATCTAAAAATCGTACCTAAAAGAACATTCTTATTATACCTAATTACGATCCTTTATAAAAACAAGATGCCTCATTTTTTATTATTTTTTTTTCTAACTAATCAATTTTTTGATCAGCATTTTGGAAGCTCGACTAACATAATAAAGAACAAAAAATCTATTTTAGTAGATTAACATTATAATTATATAATATTATTATAACCACTCGAGATGCCAAAAAAATAAGCGCTTGGTTTAATTTATCTATTATACTGGCTCCTATCCAGGCTTCAGGATTGATAGTTTATATGAAAAACGATGGGACTAAACGAGATAAACTCATAATTTAGCCTGCTCTAAATGACCTAGTTAGAGTGTGTCTTAAACTTCGATAAATTAAGTTAAGCCCCTGTCCTATGAAATGCTGAAAATAAACGTGGATACTTTGATAGGTAAAAAAATCGACTGTAGTGAAAAAAATTAACTACGGAAGTACCAATTTTTTTCTAGAACTGTTATAATAATAATGGTTATCCTACCGTTCACGCGAATGGACTTAATTTCTTTGACCCTAGCCAACGCTAAAAGGCTAAAGAAACCAACAGGTAAAAAGATAGCTTCCCCTCTCGATAAAGCCCTTAGGTTAGATACGCTTCCATTTAAAATAACCGTTTAAATCATGTTAAAAATAGCGCATTAGGAGTAACGGCTAAACTCTTATGCGGCGACCCAAAAAATCTTGGCGCGCAACAACACTCCCATAAACGTAACCAAAGATACCTTACGAGCCGTAATCAATACTGTGGGAGAACCAGTATTTAGAAACAATTAAGCCAAGACCAAGAAGGTTTATAGCCACATCAATTCTTAAAGATTATTATTTCCGAAGGTCGAAAATAACTATACATTGTACCTTGAAGTCGACTGGGCTATGTTGTACACCAGTCAAAAAGATAAAGAGAAGTTGACTTATAAGGGAAACAAGCTTAGCGCGGCTTTCTCTATTAAATTTTTACCTACCATCATAATAATACTTGCATACACACGCCCCAAATTTCATCAAGTTCATATTCAGCAACGATCAAATCAAATACCACCCCTAGACCAATAAATTATTCGAATTTATAAAGACCAACTAAATCACAGAGGTCTTAAGTTAAGATAAGAAACCTTAGTAAACGTCTAATAGTCGAAAACAAATTCACACTAATTAGATATTTAGAAAATAACAACGGCAATATCAATTACGCTTCATGTCTAAGAGCTTCATGTCTAAGAAAGATTGGTTCATCGGCAGCGACAGCTATTAGGAGCGGGAATAGAACCGTACTCTAGCACTGTTTAAGGTAATCTAGAATGCGTTAAAATATTGAAGCAGTTAGTATGTCCTAGCCTTAATATCTAAAGCCAAACGTGGACTTTAAAAACAAACTATTGAAGAGCCTTTCTTTAGGCACTACAAACTTGAAAAGGGCATCCAAGCTAAAGAAAAAATACTTCTTTTTTTATTCACTTCGAGCTAAGGGTAAGTATTGACAAATTTATAAAATATGTTTATATGAATTAATAATAGGCTAAGCTACCCAACCGCTATAAAATTCTATTTGGAAGTGTTTTAATAATTTAACGTTGATTAATTAACCCTGAAGACTAGAAATTTAGTAATCAAATCTTGTAATCGTTCATTTAATGATTATCAAGTGAGATATAATTATATATCAACATAAAGGTACGTTGTATTGTAACCATGAAATCAAGCACCCCGCAAGATATAGTATTTCAAGTCCATCAGCCTACAGATGAACTGGAATGGGCGCTTGAAGTTTTACGCACCGGGAGTACCCTGTTACAAGCAGAGAATACTATCCTACTGAATAAAGTTACCGAACTAAAAACTAAACTAGCTAGGGCCCGAAATAATTACAGCAATTTATTAAAGCCTCCATCGTCTGATATTATTAATCCATCCCAACAAAAAAAACACATAGCCAAACATAAAAAAATAATTATACTTTTTGGACCTGGCTTTTTCGAGCCGCTTTCTTTGTGGTGTTTAAAATATCAGCCCCTCGGTCGTCAGAGGTTCTCAAATTAATTTTGGAAAAAGATTTTGTCGGATTGCTCGGCTATAATTACTATTTAGACTATCATAAGTATTTGAAAGGCTACCCGAACCAGGTTTAATTTTATATGGCTCATTCCATTAAAAACACACGATTTTTATCAGAAAACTAGACCCCCGAAGTTATAGGTTGAAACTTCTGGACCAATTGAGACACCTTTTTCAACTTCATTCTTGGTTCAGATAGAGAACTCATTCTGAAACTGTATGTAACTGGTTAAAGCGCATCTAGCTGGCTAATACCACTTACACTATAAAATAGACGCCACTTTATCTTGTTTTAGGCGGCCAATTTTAGGGTCAGAGGAAACAAAGAAGTAGACAGCGGTCCTTATAACCTACACCTGTTTATTTTTTTAAAATTTAATATTATTAAAAAAGCGCGCGGGCCTAAATATTGCCGTCTAAAATGTAGCCACTTTCAAAGTAGACTCATCAATATAAAAATGGTGGCCAATTCTTCCGACGCAAGATATAGGGTCCTCATAGTTCACTATCCACAAGTTATTAGTTTTTGTCAATAGAAAATTGATTCAAACTAAAAAATCAGACCCTAAAATTCAAGTGTGGCCTCGGACGTAACAATTTTAAATATAAAAACGAGAACATAAAAAATTTAGCATTATGGGCATATAGTTCCCAGAGACGGCCCTAGAAGGCGTGAGCATCTACAACAACACCGCATCGTTTCTGACTAGAACTAATAGATTCTAGGATCAAGGAAAAAATTCTGATTCGGGAGCAACGAGACGAGCTATTTTTTTTGGTCTTAACTAGAAATTGCTTTTGTTTTAATTTGTCGGCAGAGCGATTATGAAGAACCGGCGGCCGGCACAGACTCTGGCCAAAAAAGACAAAGGAGATAACTAGGATGACGAGAAGGCTAACATGTTGAAAATATTTACTAGCTTTCATAGTAAAAATTCCTCCACTGCCCAAATAGGGCGGCTGATTTGGGCCAGTGGGATAAACTGCGTCAAATTTCTGATCCTATTGATTCTGGTCCTATCTCTAGCTAATTGTGGGTTACCTTTTTTTTCCACCAAGGACGGCGGCCATTCTTATGTAGTCAAAGGTAAACGTTATCATATTTTAGCCTCAGCCAAAGGGTTTCGGGAAAAAGGAGTGGCTTCCTGGTACGGGGAACCCTTCCACGGCCGCAAAACAGCCAGCGGGGAAATTTACGACATGAATAAAATTACAGCGGCCCATAAAACCCTACCCTTGCACACCTGGGTCGAAGTTAAGAATCTAGAAAACCGCCAAGTTCTGAACGTTCGCATCAACGACCGGGGACCATTCGTAGATGGCCGGGTCATCGACCTCAGCCGGGGCGCGGCCCGGCTAATAAACATACTCGGTCCGGGGACGGCTAAGGTGAGTATCCGGGCCATCACGGGTAGTAAGGCCCAGCAGCTCGCTGCCTCTGAACAAGCTCGGCTGGGCTTAAATCTTATAGCCTCAGGCGGTCCTGCACTAAAGAAGCCGACCTCCCGTCTAGCCCTAGGTCTAATCAAAGCCCCGACCACCGGTAAATTTAATTAAGCTAGTTAATCTCTTTCCCACTAGTCAGTAACTTTTAGCCTTACTCTAAAGGCTGAGATATATCCAACCACTTTTTATAACTATTTTAATGCTCTTTAAACAGGAAGGTAACCCACCCGAGCTTATTTTTAACCCAAATCGTTTTTCATTTTGGTATATTTTATATTAAGTCTACCGAAATATACTTAAAATTATATTATAATTATTCATGAGCTATCTATAGAAAATGTATACTCTATGCTTTAGGAGCAGGCTGAAGAGGCACAGAACAAGTATTTTGATCAAAATACTTATTATTTCATGCCTGATATATGCTTAACGACATTTTCTATTTTTTTCATGCAGAGTCCTTCTTTCCTAACCCACCAGCACACTCTTCAAGTGCTACATAATCGTTCTAATTTATAAACTCTTTTTCAAAATGTACAAACTCCTTCGGGTAATCACATTTATCAGATACTAGCTGGCATTCAAACTGACCTTTTTTACCCGATGTTTTTTAATATTCTTTTTAACTTACGTTTTATAGGTACTTTGACGGTCTTTAAACAATTTAGCGACAAAATTTTAACTACTCTAGATGAATTTGAATATTTAAATTCCCATAAAATATATTGTCGGAATTACTCTACCAGAAAGCACTCCAACGAAAGTACAGAATATTTTTACAACTTTTTAAGGATCATTATTGTTACACATGGTAAAAATATAGCTCTACCCCTGACCACAGAATTTATAACCCAACAAGACAGAGATGAGAAATAAAACTACAAATAGAAAACTACCTCGCGCTGGCTAGATAATCAAACTTTAAAAGTCAATGGACTACACCCCTCCTTTCTGGGAACAACCTTTATATTCACTAACCGTTCTACGAAAAAATTTTGCATCTGAGCTTAGCTTTATTTTTACTTGTATTCCTTTTAACCATAAGACTTTATAAGAGTACCTTTCTGAGATTAAACTGAATAATTTATCTTTTTTCAATTCTATTCTAAGTAAAAATTGAAGAAAATACCGGAATAACTGGCTGAAAGGAATTCTGATTCTCGACAGCAAAGAATCTTTAAAAGTTAATTAAGTCAATCTTGAAATAACAAACTCCACCGCCAAAGCAATGCCTTAAACCTATAGGCTTCATTATCGACCTTAACCCTTCCAAAGACAACATTAAAAACTTACTTAACTGCGCCAGAAATAAAATAAAAATTACTGACTTAACCTGAACCCCCTTTAAATTTAGTCCAAAACCTGTTAAAATTAAAAAATGGTTAGTTCCAGTGATATAAATATACTGACCCTACTAGCGGAACAAAAAATTATCGACGCTATGGCCGAAGGACAGTTCGACAATCTACCGGGCCGGGGCCACCCTCAAGAATTGGAAGATCTTTCCCATCTGCCGGCCGATCTCAGGCCGGCTTACATCATCCTTAAAAACAACGGCTACCTAGAGGGCCCAGTGGAAAAGACATGGTCGCGGAATATACACGATCTGCTAGCGCAAATCCCAGATGAAGATCGAAACTACGCCCAGCTAGAACGCCTAAATTTTCTATTAACCTACGTCCGCTACCGAAAGAAACCAAGCACCTCTAGCCCGGCGGAAACCCTGGAAACCCTCGACCCCACCTATCTAGACAAAATCCTGACCCGAATTTAACCGCTAGGTTAGATTTTATTTGGGCCGAGATAAACTAAAGGGTACATAAAAAATAAGCACTTTTTATTCTTTAACTCATATAGTCTTTAAAATTATAGCGCCTAAAAAGAACCGTTTAAACATCTATGTAATATAGTCCAACCGACTTTAAGGTACAGCATATGTTTATTTTTGACCTTCAGAAACGATAATTTTATAGAATTAATGCAGCTATAAACTTTCTCGATCTTGACTTCATCGTTTCTAAATATCAGTTCTCTCAAAGTATTAGCTACGACTCGTATGACCTTCTCGTTTCTGTTTATAGAGGATTGTACGTTAAGACTCTATAAGCCGCCACATAAGAGTTTAACCCTTGCACCCAACGCGCTATTTTTAGCATAATTTGAATGGTTATCTTAAACGGAAGCGTATCTAACCTAAGGGCTTTATCAAAAAGGAAAGCTATCTTTTTATCCATTAGTTATTTTAGCCCTTCGGCGTTAGCTGAAATCGAGAGGATTAAGCCTGTTCACATGAATAATAACTTACCCATTATTATTACAATAGTCATGGAAAAAAGTCAGTCCTTCATCAGCTTGTTCCTTTTTTAGTGGCATCCGATTTTTGCCTATCAAAGCATCTTTATTCATTTTAAGCATTTTATCGTATAATAACTTTAAATTCAGGCTTTTTAATTTTCCTGAAACCACAACATTATATTTTCTATCTACGTTATAAACAGAAAATATTCGACTTCGAACATTCCCTCCTTAAAAATTTTTATAAAGTTAAACAGGTCTTCAAGAAACTTTTTGACGATTTCTAGATCGAAATCTTCTAATTAATCCTGACGAAAATTAGGATATCCTTTGTTTAGGTCATATAGAGTAGACGAAATTATAGACTTGTTTCTTTTAATATAAAGTTTCAAAACTAATTAAATCATATATTAATTATTTTAAACTATTATTTAAAAAGATTATATTCTATTACTGAATATGATTATTGTAGCAAATCAAAAATTTTTTGTTCAGCGGGGTTAATAAATCTATCTAAGTGAGGGTAGCAATTTTATTAGCTTAGGTCTAAGCACTCCCGTTCACTTTAAACGAAACTAACGATACCCGTACCCACATCACCAGAATCCTGAACATTAGCATCCGCACTCTACACAAAAAACTAACCAACTACCAAATAGTGGGTTAATTTTCAAAGTTAGGCAGAAACACTTCCACCATGGAAATATGGAATTAAGTCTGACTAATTAATTTAAATTAGCGGCGGAAACTGGCCAAATAAACCGAGTTACACCCCAAATCAATCCGTTTTGTTTTCAAACCGCAAGCAGTGTAATAGGGCCACAAATAGGGCGATCTAGGGATAAGAGGGCACCTAAATAAGATACCCCAGCAAGGGAAGGAAGCGCCCATCGGGATAGAAAAGACAGGGAAAAATCAGACAACCAGGAAAAGACAGTTGAGCTGTTCTTCAAATTCCGAACTATGGATGTTCCTCTTACCCCCAGCCTAAAGAGCGCCACCCTCAGAAGATAAGAAGATATTTTAACAGGATCAACTAAACCGATCAGAAAACGATGAGGCTAATCATGAGCCAGATTCAGACTTAGATCAAGGTTAAAATTCTAACTCTGCTCCAAGGCCGCGACTGATCTCGTGTCCCCTCGGCAGTCGTAGCCGGCCTCTTGGAGAGTGAATCAGCCTAAAAACGCTCAGGTAGCGGCCATAGTTAACTCACTACAATTAACCCCCGAGGGGATCGAAATCTAATCAAGGTAAGCGAAGATACCCCAAACAGTTTTCAATATCTAAAATTCCATCAACTTTAAAGAGAAGACCGACGATTTTAGCCAGCGCTTTTATCAGAGTCTAGCTGCTCCCATCTAAAAATAGCGCCTGGACCGTTATTAATTTCAAGCTAACCCACCCCGCGGTCAAGGCTTAAGTTTAGTCTGGGGCTGAAAATCATTATGGTCGGGCCAGTAAAGGAAGCGACCGCAGTTGGGGCAAACCGATATTTTTTGGTTTCGCTGTAATTCGTTGTAAATCTGAGGCGGGAAACTCATGCGGCAGGCCAGGCATAAGCTATTCAGGGCTGCTGTAACCACCAGTCCACCCTTAGTTTCGGCTATTTCCTCATAACGTTTTATCAGATTCGGTTCAATAGCCTCAGTCAAAGCCACCCGCTGGGTGGTTAGATCTGCCAGGTAATTTTGGGAAGCCACTTCATCGGCTTTAAAATCAGCTACCTGGCTGGTGATAGCATCTCTAATTTGCGTCAGCGCTAATTCCATTGTATCGATAACAGCTGCCCGTTTTTCCAATTGCTCCAAAATAACCAAAGCCTTATTTTCAATTTCGTCCACGCGCTTGGCTAAAAAATTAGCTTCTTTAATCAATGCTATGTATTCAATATTATTTTTGAAGGTAGCCAGTCGATCTTCATTGCTTTTTTTTTTAACGGCCAAAATCTTAAGCTCGCCTTCCAAGTCCCGGTGCTTGGCTTCTTCATCCCTCTGAAGCCGACGGATTTCAGCCAAATTGTTTTCACCGCTTTTTAATTTGGTACTGGTCACAGCTAGAAGAGTCCGACTCTCGGCCATAGCTTTATGTCTCGCTCGAACTAAATCGTCAACTTCTTGTAATTTTTTCAGCTTTAATAAAGTAGTGTTCATTCGATTTTCTCTTTTTTCGTAACAACCCCATATTCATAAGTCCAAGGTCTAGTCTGAGCTAGCACTTGACATTTTATATCTGATTCCAAGCGTTCTAATTCATGAGTCAAGACCTCAGCCAGACGAATCAAACCCGGCCATTCTGTTTCAAAATGTCCCAGATCCACTAGAGTTAAGCCTAGTTCCCCGGCTTCCAAAGCTTTATGGTATCCAATATCACTGGTAATAAAGACTTCAGCGCCGACTTGATGAGCCACCTTTAGATAAGAAGCGCCGGAACCCGGTATTATAGCCACCCGTCTCACCCGACCAGGTCGAGGACCGGCCCATTTATAATCCACCAGATTTAGACAGCGGCCCAATTCTTCGAAAAAATCTCTGGAAGAAGACCACTGACCCAATATTCCCATACCCTGACCGCGCTTGTAAGTTATTATCGGGTGAAATTCAAAGGCAGGTTCCTCATAAGGATGGTTTTGCCAGATGACCCGGGCGGTTCGGTCAAGTAGATCTACCGGAATAATCGTTTCCAGGCGAGTTTCTCTAGTTCGGGCTCCATAGCCAACCTGGCCGATAAAAGGCTGCCCGTTTACCGGGACAGTAAAGCCACCTTCGCCCTGGGCAGCGAACCAAGTACGATCATAGTTTCCAATCGATCCGACCCCAAGTTTAAAAAGAGCTTTTTTAATTTTTTCCTCATAACCGATGGGGACGAAGACCACCAGCTTATAAAATTTTTGAGGGATCGCTTCTAGAGGCCACTGCTCATGAAGTTCTAGAAGGTCGGCAAAGGCCGAGGCCATTCCGGTCGCATCCCAATTAGTATGAACAGATAAAATAGCCAAATTAATCCGCGTAGCGGCGGTAAGTACCGCCCCGGGGAAGACCGCCCCATCAAGATTTTTAATCGGTTTAAATATCAGGGGATGGTGGGTTAGTAAAAGATTACAGCCAGCGGCTTCAGCCAGGGCCACGGTTTGTAAAGTAGCATCCAAAGCCAAACCTATTTTTTCTATACTTTGCTCTAAAGAGCCAGTCGCCAGCCCAGAATTATCCCAATCAGCAGCCAGATGAGGTGGAGCCAATCGATGGATTATACTAACTAAATCCTTAAGCTTCATTAGCCCTTCTCCAAAACTGAATGCCCTCACGAAAGAGGGCATTCAAAAAATGGTGGGCCCACCAGGACTCGAACCTGGAACCGACCGGTTATGAGCCGGGGGCTCTGACCAATTGAGCTATAGGCCCTTAAATCTAAGATATTATATCGCTTCGCCGCCAGACACGCAAGAGTTGAGAAAGTCAACCTCAGAAATTCTTGTTTTTTTTCCCCGACATCCGACTCCGGCGACTAGTTTTAGTTTCAACTAGACGACTGGCGGGGCTTGGCCCGACAGTGGTTTTATTTTTTCGGCCGGAGGAACTACCCATTAGTACCAATTCCGGTTTTTTGATAAGAACCGTGGTTCCCGGAGGGACACTCTCAGTCAGCCAAACGTTACCACCCACGGTCGAACTAGCCCCGATGACCGTGTCACCACCTAAAATAGTTGCACCTGCGTAAACGACGACATCGTCTTCCAAAGTAGGGTGCCGTTTCTGACCGACCAGTTGGGTCACAGCTTCCTTAGGCAAAGACAAGGCACCAAGGGTAACCCCCTGATAAAGCCGCACGCCGGAACCGATACGAGTTGTTTCGCCGATAACAACCCCAGTACCGTGGTCGATAAAAAATTTCGGGCCTATTTCCGCACCGGGATGGATGTCAATGCCTGTTTTAGCGTGGGCATACTCTGTCAGAATGCGGGGGAGAAAGGGTACCTGGCGCAGATACAATTCATGGGCCAGGCGCTGAGCCGTAATAGCGAATAGGCCAGGATAACAAAAAACTATTTGATCGTAATGAGCCCCAGCCGCCGGGTCACCTTCTCGGGCTGCGTCTACGTCAGTAGCCAAAATTTCGCGTAAAAAAGGAATACGCCTAGCCACAGCTAGAGCTATGCCCCAGGCTTTTCGCCCACAATTAACGCAGGGTAATTTATAGCGACGACAGTCATGCCGAATAGCCACCGCCACTTCACGGCTGAGGCGTTCAAAAAATACATATAGAACCTGGCCAGTGTGATATTCAAAATTTAATTCCGTCACAGGCCGGGGAGAGAAAAACCCCGGAAAAATAAGCATCCGAGTAAGGTCAATAAGGTCTTTAGCCGCATGAACAGACGGGGGTGGTACCTGACTGATATGTTCAAGGTCGGCTAGCGGCCCCTCTCGAAGTTGAATTAATTCCCGGACTGTTTCAGATAATTCCGCTGCTGCCTGGTTCTGATCTAAATTAAATAATTGACGGCAGTAGGGCGGATGATTTTTTTTAACCATAATTAAACCTCATTTTTATTATAATATGTCCATTGACTTCAAGTCAAACCGCCCTTGCCAAGGGTAATAATTCTCATTTTAGGGTTATATAATAATTTGAATTTCCGAAAAATTTTTAATTTATAAGCCTTTTAGAATAGAAAAGGCATTAAAATATTTAATTATTTACTTAAATTATAATTGACAACACAGCCCTTTATATGTTAATTTATTTTACATATACGAGACTTGTATATGTCTTACATGATTGGATAGAAATCTGGAAAATATATATACCTCATAAAGTGTACCTCTTTCCGAAATATCGACAGCAAGCCCAGCAACAAAGTTGATACCATCGAATAGAGCTATAATTGTGACATTTAGGGGTTACCGCTGAACGAAATTTCGCGCCTACCGGCGTATCAGACAATATATAGTGGCAGTTTTAAAGACGTAAGCACATTAAAGATTACAGTTAATAAACTTAACTGCGTCATATATGAAAGTCCCGTCTTAATAATATTAAATAAAGATTTTTTCAATATGAAAAACATTATAACTTTACTCCATGATGATAAGATTAAGAAATTTATTGTATCGGTTCTGTTCACCGCATTATTCGCCCAAAAACAGGTTGCTGCTAAACGAAAAAACATCGGCAGCGCATGCAATACCATTATTATGTGGAGGGATCAATTCGAACTATAACAAAGATTAGAATCTAAAATAGCGGATATAAGGTCTTTACCCACATTTATTTCAGTGCGGTAAAAGTGTTGCATAAATGTAAACAGCTAGATTAACGTATAGCTTTCCTACAGGGTACTTATTTAGTTGAGTAAATTAATGAGTAGATAAAATTAAAAAGTTTTTCGTGAAATAGTAGATTAAAGGTTTCAGGAAGAGGAATATTATTTTTACGACGTATAGAAAAGTAGCTTCTAGCGTGGCAAAATATTTTTACCCCCTTCCAAGCTTTGAAGTATTCTAACACTTTTTGCTGTATTTTTATTATTCGAAGATCGTTTTCAGCAAGATTATTAATAAAGGGCACGTCTTTACGGATCATAAATCGAAGAGTATCGTCTTTATAATTTTGTAACCATATTAAAAGATTGTATAATTCTAACTAGACCATTTAACCTATTTTACCTAGCGATTATAACTGCCTCTAAGCGTTCTAATTCAATATTTTGCAGAATTATTCGGTAACGGTCCCATTCTTTAACCAACTTCTAAGGAATTCAGACGACTACCGGCGTTTTCAACTTTTTTATTCAAATATTTAAGCAGTTAAATTATTTTGGCGACTATGTTAATTGAAATTTCATCCATATTTAAAACAGGGATGTCGATTAACTTTAACTTAAGTAATTACTAAAAATCTTCCACAAGCTCATAAGCCTCTTTATTATAATTGAAGATACTACTAACTCGTATCGGTAGAAATATTTAGTCTGCGAAATAGGCTGCAACCCGCTCATCAAGAAACATCTGGAATTATGAGAGGGAACTGACCTATACCTTAACAAACTTTCAGTGCTAAGCAGTATAGGTTATGGCTGCAAGAAAATTAGCAGTTATTTTTTTGTCCCTATTCATTAACAAGGATTTGAACTCTATACTCTGTAACAATGGTGGAGATTTTAATTTTAAAAACCTTACGGCTTACGTATCTATCTTCACGCTAGTTCCCTTTTAGTAATATAAATTGGGTTACTTCCAGTATTTCGATATAATCTAATTGGTCCATCGATTTGAGAGGTTACCTTAATAACCCGGTTGAACATCTTAATGGCGTTATTTTTTAACTTCAGATTCCTTTTGACGGTTGGAATCTTAAAAGGCTGGTTTATTATTGTTCTTTAATTTTTTTAGTAAGCATTCTATAAAAACCATGCATAAGGTAATAAGAAGTTTAATCGCCACTTTAAGGGCAGATAACAGACAGCGCTCAACAGCCCATCAGGCGATAGATATTTTCGATAAGCTCCTTGTATTTTACGTCTTTAAGAGTTATAAAGTCTATCTGTGTTCACATCCTAAAAAACAATGTTCCATAGGCTTTCAAATAAAAAATGGCTTTAAAATAACTAGAGATGTATTCAAAAAGAAGCTCATATTTTTGACCTGTCGACTATTAAATGGTAAGTTTTGGCTAGGATACAAAGACATAGTGACGGCATTTCATAACAGCTGGCACTTCGTTAACCTATTTTTCGCAAAATCATGTCAAGTATTTTTTTGATTAGTTTTATACTGTTTTAGTCTACAATTAAATAATTACACCACAAGAATCGCTGGGCCAGGAGTAAGCAATTTTTATCTCAGGGTTACATAATAAGAAGAAAAACTGAATTAATATATTTATGAATGCTGTTAGGGACTAAGTGAAGCGTAGTTTTAAAATTCTTCTCCCATAGAGGGATGACAGCAAAGTTGCCGGAATATGCGCCCGTAAGAACGCTACATCATTACAATCCGGAATCTACCTTAAAATCTGGTCGAAATACTCTCTTCTTTGAGGAAACTATGAGAATACTATTCTAAAATCAGGGTAGAGAGTTTTATTTAAAGGAAATTTATTGGAGCAAATCAATCCCTGAAATACTTCTTCGTAAATAGTTGGGGTAAAACCATAGAATTTCTTAGAACAAGAGCTTTAAGAGTACTATTCCGACTAACGACGTCCAACTAAAAGTATTCGTTTAATATGTAAGTTGTTAATCATAAAACAACTTGAGGTTTTAAATAATAACCAAGTTATTTAATAATGTATACGCAAACTTTACTTTCAATATTTTTGTAAAGAAAAAATTTAATTCTTTTATTTTACTATATTAAGAGAACGCATTTGAAAAAAGTTCTCTTTGACATCACTATATCAAGAAAAAATATTACTTTTCTAATATGGATGGGGGAGATAAAGCTTTATTTGTATCCGGTTATTTTGAGACTTTTAACCGCGTTTTACGCTAATAAACCCTATAACGCTTAAATTAGTACCTAATTTTAAAATATTTTTTAAAGACCACCTAGTTAGCATGCCGCTCAAAATAAAATTTCTAGCCAAGGGTTAATATGAAAAAAACTAAATTTATTTTTGTCACCGGCGGAGTTCTTTCTTCTCTTGGTAAAGGGCTGGCTGCAGCTTCTATCGGTGCTCTTTTAAAGGCGCGGGGACTAAACGTTTCTATTCAGAAACTAGACCCCTATTTGAATCTAGACCCTGGCACCATGAGCCCTTTCCAACATGGCGAAGTTTTCGTCACCGACGACGGGGCTGAAACAGACCTGGATCTCGGCCACTACGAACGCTATTTAGGCGTGGCTATGAGCCGCAAAAATACCTATACCGCCGGGCGTATCTACACTCAGGTCCTTAACAAAGAACGACAGGGGAAATATTTAGGCGGTACGGTTCAGGTCATCCCCCACGTCACCGACGAAGTTAAAGCAGCCATTCGTTCCATAGCCGCACCTGATTTAGATGTAGCCCTGGTGGAAATCGGCGGCACAATTGGCGATATTGAGGGATTGCCTTTTTTAGAAGCCATTCGCCAGCTTAAAAACGATCTAGGTAAGAATCGCTGTCTCTATATCCATCTAACTCTAGTCCCCTATCTAAAGACTTCCGGAGAATTAAAAAGTAAACCCACTCAACATAGCGTCAAAGAATTAAGATCTATCGGTATTCAACCAGATATCATTATGTGCCGCTCCGAAGATACCTTAACACCGGAATTAAAACGAAAAATAGCTCTTTTTTGCGATGTTCCCAAAGATGCCGTCTTTTCAGCCATAGATGTCGAAAATATATACCAGGTCCCGCTGGAATTCAATCGCGAGGGTATCGACACTAAGGTAGCCCGCCTTCTACGCTTCAAAGGGGAACCCGATGTGACCCCCTGGGTACAATTAAACGAGCGTCTGGAGAATTTGAAAAACGAAGTTTCCATCGGTCTAGTGGGCAAATATGTAGCTTTGGGCGAATCTTACAAAAGCCTCCACGAGGCCCTGACCCACGGGGGATTAGACAACCAGGTCCAGGTCAAAATCAGACATATCAACGCCGAAGAACTTAAACCCCATAATCTGGGAAAATACCTAGGCGGGCTGGATGGCATACTAATACCCGGCGGCTTCGGCGACCGAGGTATTGAAGGCATGCTTCTAGCAGCCCGCTACGCCCGGGAAAAGAAACGCCCCTTTTTCGGTATCTGCCTAGGCATGCAGTGCCTAGTTATAGAATTCGCCCGCCATGTCTGCGGCATCATCGAGGCCACCAGTGAGGAATTTAACCCTAAAGCTAAGGATAAAATTATTTATTTAATGGCCAATTGGTACGACCACCGGGCCAGGCGCCATGAAAAACGCGATTCCAACAGTGCTTTAGGCGGCACCATGCGCCTCGGTTCCTACCCTTGTTGTCTTTCAACCGGCACCCTGGCTTACCAGGCTTATAAAAAACTGGAAATTCAAGAACGTCATCGCCATAGATTTGAGTTCAACAAAGCCTATCAAGAGGTTTTAGCCGGGCACGGCCTGAAATTCTGCGGCCTGTCTCCAGATCAGACTCTAATAGAAATGGTGGAACTACCAATCGAAGATCATCCCTGGTATCTAGGCTGTCAGTTTCATCCTGAATTTAAATCCACCCCCATGAACCCCCATCCTCTCTTTCGCGATTTTATTAAAACGGCTTTAGCTAAAAAAGTTAGTAAGAAACGTTTAAGCTGAATGAGCTTGCGTTTTTATGATATAATATTTACATTATAAGAGTAATGATATTTATATTGATCGCCGTAAAGTCTGGGGAGATAAAAATTATGTGGGATTATACGGAAAAAGTTAAAGAGCATTTTGAAAATCCGCGTAATGTAGGGGTTGTAGACCGTATTGACGGCGATGGGCAGGTGGGTTCCCTCTCCTGTGGAGATGCTCTGAGGCTAACAATTAAAGTTAATAAAGCCAATGACTGCATTGAAGACGCTAGATTCCAAACCTTTGGGTGCGCTAGCGCTATAGCCTCGTCTTCAGCCCTGACTGAAATGATCATCGGTCAGACTCTAGACGAGGCTCTGAAAGTAAGTAATCAAGATATAGCCAATTATTTGGGGGGGCTGCCAAAAGAAAAAATGCATTGCTCGGTGCTGGGGCGCGAGGCTTTGGAAGCAGCCGTAGCCAATTATCGTGGGTTACCCTTACCCCTGGCTGACAGTCCTATTGTCTGCGAATGTTTCGGGGTCACGGAAAAAGAAATTGATCGAGTGATCCGGGAAAACAAACTGACCACCCTGGAAGACGTCACCGCCTATACCAAGGCTAGCGGCGGCTGCGGCCGTTGCACCCCCCAAGTGGAAATTATTTTAACTCGGATCCTTAAAGGAGTCGAGACCGCACCGCCGATTATTCCAACTCCCTCCAACGGTGGCACCCCTAAATTAACTTTTCTGCAGAAAGCCCGTCTCATTGAAGAGACTATTCAGAATGAGATAGCCCCAGCTCTAATGCACGACGGAGGTGATATAGAACTGGTAGATATAGTCGGTAACGAAGTGCAAGTAACCTTGAAAGGAGCCTGCGCTGCCTGTCCATCTTCCAAGCGAACTCTGGCTGACTTCGTCACTGAAAAACTACGCGAACAGGTCTCTGAAAATATTACGGTAAAGGAAGTGCGCCCATGAGCGAACCTAAGTTAATCTATTTTGACAACAATGCCACCACTATGACCTCCCCGGAAGTAGTTGAAGCTATGCTACCTTTCTTCGGTCAACGCTATGGCAACGCCTCCAGTATGTATCCTTTCGGCGGCGAAGTGGCCCGGGAACTGCGGAACGCCCGGGAAAAAGTAGCCGCCTTTTTAGGCTGTGAGCCTCGCGAGTTAATCTTTACCTCCTGCGGCACCGAAAGCGACAATACAGCCATCTGGTCCGCTCTGCGCACTCAACCCGATCGTAAACACTTTGTTACCAGCCGGGTGGAACACCCCGCTATTTTGAGCAATCTGCCCTTATTACGCAAACAGGGTTATAGCGTCACAGAAATAGGAGTGGACGAAAACGGCCAGATTCTATGGGATCAATACATAACAGCTTTGACCCCCGACACGGCCCTAGCTAGTTTTTTATGGGCTAACAACGAAACCGGAGTTATCTTCCCCATCGAAAAAATGGCCGCAGCCGCGGCCGAGCGCGGCATTCTTTTCCATACCGATGCAGTTCAGGCCGCCGGGAAAATACCCATTGACGTTTCCAAAACTAAGATTGACTTTCTGGCCGTTTCCGGTCACAAGTTTCACGCACCTAAAGGGGTAGGGCTACTCTATGTACGCCGAGGCCTGAAATACACCCCTTTCATGCTGGGTGGACATCAAGAAAGCGGCCGCCGAGGTGGAACGGAAAATATCCCTTATATTGTGGGCATCGGCCGAGCCGCCGAACTGGCCCTAACCAATTTGATCGATGAAAATATCCGGGTTCGCGCCCTACGAGATCGCCTTGAAAAAGGCCTCACTTCCGCCATCAGCTACACCCGAGTTAACGGCGGAAGCGAAGACAGAGTGCCCAATACTACTAACATCAGTTTTGAATATATTGAAGGTGAGGCCATTTTGCTGCATCTGGCAGCAAAAGGAGTCTGCGCTTCCTCAGGTTCAGCCTGCACTTCCGGTTCTTTGGAACCATCTCACGTCCTACGGGCTATGGGAGTGCCTTTCACCGCCGCCCACGGTTCGATTCGCCTGTCTTTATCTATTCACAATACCGAAGCAGAGGTGGACGAGGTCATTCGAATCTTTCCCCCGATTATCGCCAAACTCAGAGCCATGTCGCCATTTTGGCAAGGTGACGGCCCAGCCCCTGAAAACGGGATGCTGACCTGCGAAACCGGAGCTTGCCAAGTCTGCGCTTAAGTTTAGCACCCCTAATTTATCTTCAAGCATAAAAGTTGAAGTTGGATTCTTTTTCGTTTAGGTAGTCGACTTCGCTTTTAATTACGGGGTCGGTTCCGGGCTGACTGAAGAAAAATTCCCAGGTTCTTTTCGAATCACCCGGGGCGATCTTCCTGGCGCAAATCACTCGGAGGCAGTTTTTAGGCTCTTCTTTTTCAGTGTGACTTATTCAATTGAACTAAACGGTTAAATCGAAATAGCTAAGCATAAAGCCCTCCTCTATTGAACTATATTTTGTTAGCTAAATCGTCCGGACAGGTTTAGAAATATTCTTCACCATACATTCATCATGAAAATTTTCATAATTAGATTTTTTACTCACCAATCAAACCCAAAATCGTACCTAAAAGAGCATTTTTATTATAAACTATTACAGCTATTTATAAAAATAAGACACCCTATTTTTTGTTAAACTTTTCTACCTACCAAAAAAATTGATTAGCCTCTTGGAAGCTCGACTAACATAATGGGGAATAAA
The DNA here is from genome assembly GCA_001577715.1 of Candidatus Adiutrix intracellularis. Classification (GTDB taxonomy): domain Bacteria; phylum Desulfobacterota; class Desulfarculia; order Adiutricales; family Adiutricaceae; genus Adiutrix; species Adiutrix intracellularis. The sequence continues at coordinate 84,245 of LQAA01000069.1, forward strand.
TAAATCTATTTAACATAATAATACTATAATCATGTAATATTATTGTATTTTTTAGCACCCATCGAAAAATTGAAAAAATAAATCTACTCCTAAAGAATGTATCTTCACCACAATCCCCCAGAACCATTTTAACTCCAGTATCTAAAGGAACTAGGATCATAAACTATAAAAGTGTTGACCGGCATAACCACCAAATCAAATCGTCCTTTACCAGAAGAGCCTAATAAATTATTCCTGAGGCGATCAAACTACTAAAATAACCCAGAGCCAAACAAACGCCATAAAACTAGACGAATTTTTTTAAAAACCTGACATACACTCCCAGGGTCAGACGACCATTTAAAAGCACTTTACGCAAACTGTAGCCGATAAAATCGGCATCATCGATCTAATCAAAAAATATTTTCGATATGGAGACTTCCATATCGAGCCCTCTCTCTTCTTGGTCGGGGGCTTCAGGTACGGTAGAAATCCTGAAGAGCCTCAACGGAGAGAGCTTTTCGGCGCCATTGAACTAGTCCTTCCACCATGGCTTCCAGAGCACTTATGGTGGTCAGTACCGGGATACGGCGTTTAAGAGCCTCAGCTCGAATAATCTGCCCGTCACGGGCGGAACCCTGACCAGCTATAGTGTTGACAGCCAAGTTAATATTCCCGTCACTTAAGCGATCCAAGAGATTGGGCCGGGGGCCAGTCATTTTGTTGACCAGCTTGCAATCCAGCCCAGCGTTCATCAGATACCGGCGGGTTCCATCGGTGGCGTGGAAATAATACCCCAATTCGGCGAGCAAGCGGGCCGGAGCGATAAGACGTGGCTTATCGGAATCACAGATAGACAGTAG
>LQAA01000070.1 GCA_001577715.1 Candidatus Adiutrix intracellularis
CAGCCCCCAGGACTATGTTGGCGCCAGGAAAGCGGTCGAAAGGTAAGATAACTTCCTTGACAGCGTTATAAACTCGGCGGGGATGGGGCGGTGGTGGTAAATCTGATAGTTTTGTACCCACCATCACCAGAGCGGCCAACCGGGCCAAGGGCCAGCCAGTGGCCTTAGCCACGAAAGGGACGGTACGTGAAGCTCGAGGATTAGCTTCCAAAAGGTAAATCTCATCTCCTCTAGTAGCGAATTGAAGGTTAATCAATCCTTTAGTATTGAGGGCCAGGGCTAAATCGCGAGTATAAAGTTTAAGGCGTTCTACAATACTCCCAGTGAGGGTATTAGGAAAGATAGAGCAGGCTGAATCTCCGGAATGGATACCGGCCTGTTCGACATGTTCCATTATGGCCGCAACCACAACATCAGTCCCATCGCACAGAGCATCTATATCTATTTCAACGGCGTCTTCCAGGAAACGATCAATAAAGACCGTGCCATCGGCGGAAACCGACAGGGCCTCATCCCAATAACGTCGGAGATCGTCTTCGTCGTGGATGATACGCATAGCCCGGCCACCTAAAACAAAATCCGGGCGAGCCATAACTGGATAGCCAACTTCCTGAGCAATGTGAAAGGCAGCCTCAACATTGGAAGCCTGCTGACCCTCAGGCTGTTTAAGACCAAGGCTAGCGACCAACTTATTAAAAGCCCCCCGATCTTCGGCTAAAAAAATGTCGTCCGGCCGCGTACCTATTATGGGGACACCTTCAACCTGCAGAACTCGCGAAAGGTTCAAGGGAGTTTGTCCGCCGCATTGGACTATAACCCCATAGGGTCTTTCGACTTCACAAATAGCCAATAAGTCCTCCACCGTCAAAGGTTCAAAATAGAGGCGGTCGGAGATGTCATAATCAGTAGAAACAGTTTCGGGATTGGAATTAACCATGATAGTTTCCCAACCGGCCTCGCGTAGGGCTAGGGCCGCCGATACACAACAATAGTCAAATTCTACTCCCTGGCCAATACGGTTAGGTCCACCGCCTAAAATCATAATCTTCTGACGCGGACCGTCCGGCTGAATTTCACTTTCAGTAGGGCCACTCTCAGCCCCGCCCTGATAGGTGGAATAAAAATAGGGGGCATAAGCCTCAAACTCCCCAGCGCAAGTATCCACCGCCCGAAAGGTAGGCCGCACTCCGGCCAAGCGACGACGACGGCGCACTGCAGTTTCATCTATCTGCGGCCTAGCCAGGTCTTTAGCCAAAACAACGGCTATCTGAGCATCACTGAAGCCTTGAGATTTTACATTCCGCCAACGAATCGCTTCAGCTAGTCCAGGTTGAGGGGCGCCTTCGGAAAAGAAAGCTCTCAAAGAATTAGTAAGGCACCGTTCAGTTTCGTGTAAACTCTGGAGCTGGTTTAAAAACCAGGGATCAATAGCCGTCAAGTCGTATAACTGATCCGGGGTATAGCCCTGCTGTAAAGCTTCTTTGAGATAAAAAACTCGATAGGGACCAGGGATGCGGAGTCTAGTTTCAAGAGGCGGTAGTTTTTCGCCAGAAGCGGCTGACCGACAGGTGAAGCCGGTCTGTTTGATCTCCAGGCTCCGCAAAGCTTTTTGAAAGGCCTCACGAAAACTTCGGCCCAAAGCCATGGTCTCCCCCACGGCCTTCATCTGAAAACCAAGAACTGATTCGGCCCCGGAAAATTTTTCAAAATCGAACCGAGGGGCCTTAACTACGCAGTAATCCAGGACTGGTTCGAAAGCCGCACAACTTTTACGAGTGATACTATTGAGAAGTTCATCTAAATGATAACCAAGAGCTAGTTTAGCTGCCACCCTAGCAATGGGAAAGCCCGTGGCTTTAGAAGCCAGGGCCGAAGATCTTGAAACTCTAGGGTTCATTTCAATAACGGCCCGACGGCCATTTTTAGAGTTTACAGCAAACTGGACATTACAACCTCCAGTCTCCACTCCCACCGCATTCACAATGGCGATAGCCTCGTTGCGCAATGCCTGATACTCAGGATCAGACAGAGTCTGGATTGGAGCTACAGTGATAGAGTCGCCTGTGTGAATACCCATAGGGTCAAAGTTTTCTATGCCGCAGATAACCACGACATTTCCGGCCTGATCCCGCACCAATTCCAATTCTATTTCTTTCCAACCCAAGAGTGATTCCTCCACCAGAACCTCATGAGCGGGGGAGGCAGCTAGACCTCTTTCCACCATGATTTTTAATTCTTCCTGGTTGAAGGCAATACCCCCACCGGTACCACCCAAGGTAAAAGAAGGCCGGATTACCACCGGAAAATTATTACTCAAGGCAAAGACGGCGGCTTCATCATAATTCCGGGCTATTTGGCTGGCGGCCATATAGAAGCCTAGTCCCCCTATAAGTCGCCGAAAAATTTCGCGATCTTCAGCCCGACGGATGACTTGGGCGTCAGCTCCAATAAGGCGGACTCCGCATTCTTCCAAAATACCAGAAGCGGCCAGATCTAAAGCTAAATTAAGGGCCGTCTGACCACCGAAGGTCGGCAAAATCGCGTCTGGCCGCTCTTTACGGATAATAACTTCCAGTACTTCCAGAGTTAAAGGTTCGACATAGGTTCGCTCGCTAAATGAGGGATCAGTCATAACCGTAGCCGGGTTGGAATTGACCAAAATAATCTCACAGCCTTCTTCACGTAGGGAGCGTAAAGCCTGAGTACCAGAATAATCGAATTCGCAGGCTTGACCAATGATAATAGGACCAGAACCGATGAGCATTATCCTTTTTAAGGCCGGATCTTTAGGCATGGCTCAGGCTCCCTTAAAATTATTGATAAGTCGACGAAATTCATCAAAAAGGTAGCGGGCGTCGTGAGGGCCGGGGCTAGCTTCGGGATGATACTGCACCGAAAAAGCGTAGCGAGCAGGAACAGCTAGACCCTCAACGGTCTGATCATTGGCGTTAGTATGGGTTATGATAACCTCAGACGGTAGAGTACCTGGATCCACGCAAAAGCCGTGATTTTGGCTAGTTACACTAATACGGCCCGTCTTTTCATCCCGAACCGGATGGTTAGCACCCCGATGGCCGAAAGGTAATTTAAAGGTATGCCCACCCAGGGCCAAGCTCAAAATTTGATGGCCCAGGCAAATACCAAAAATGGGAACCCGGCCAAGAAGTTCCCGAACTGTGGCAATAATCTTAGTACAGGGAGCTGGGTCGCCGGGGCCGTTAGCAAGCATAATCCCGGCCGGGTTTTCAGCTAAAATATCTCGGGGGGTCGCGTTGTTAGGCCATACTTTGACGGAGAAACCGGTAGCAGCAATTTGAGTTAGAATAGATTTCTTAACTCCCAAATCTAAAACGGCCACAGTGGGGCCAGGGCCTTCAGTAAACTGATAAGGTTCCCGGTAACCTACCCGTCGTTCAGCTAAATTTAAACCGTTCATTGAGGGCAGGGCCCTAACTTTTTCCAAAAGAGAGCCCAGGTTAGTGTCAGTGGAACTGATTATTCCATTCTGACTTCCATGGCGTCGCAAATGGAGGGTCAGAGTTCTAGTATCTATGCCTGCTATACCGCTTAAATTATAATCTGCTAACCAGGCTTTCAAACTCTTTTCCGCCCGCCAGTGACCATAACTCTCAGCTAATTCCATAACAATGAGACCAGCAACCTGAGGTTCCGGAGCCTCGTTGTCTTCAGAGTTAACCCCGTAATTACCTATATGAGGAAAGGTAAAATTAACTATCTGGCCGTAGTAAGAAGGATCGGTCAGTATTTCCTGATATCCGGTCTGGGAGGTATTGAAGACCACCTCTCCCCAGGTCTCTTTTTCAGCGCCTATAGCCAGGCCTTTAAAGACTAGACCATCGGCCAGCATGAGTATGGCGGGAGATGGGCTTATGTGAAGCTCCTAGTTCAACATATTTTAGTATAATATATAGGTTACACTAAATTAATAATAGCAAATAGGTTAATTCTGGTCAAGGATAAAAATTTTTAGCCACATAATTGTAAGTTATATCTCTAACCCCTCCGGTTTTACCCCAATTGCTCTGAATTATCGGGGCGATTCCGGTCCTCTATTTCAACCGGAATCGTCAACAGTGCCGGTAACTGACCATAAGAAGCCCGGTTTCAAGCAGCAGCTGGGCGACGGAAGCGGTCAGTTCGTTACTCAACCCCCGGGTCAGGCCCCGTTTCAGGGTTTCGCCATTCAAGGGGTAAAGGCAATTAGTGAGGTATAAACCGCTCACCTTGCCGCTCAGAGGGATGAGGGATAAAATATCCCCCGCCCGTCCGGTCAATTCAAATTCAACCGGCCCTCGAACAGTGAAAATGTCCCAGGGTCCGTGACGAAAATGAATACATTCAGACCCCCTGCCAATACCAGCCGTCAACATAAGATTACCCAGAGTCATATCCCAACGACCACCTAAAGCCCCCAGAACTTCAATATCTTCATAACCACGCCAGCGAACCATATTTAGAGCCAGTTCAAAATCTATCTCATTCTTAACCTGAGGGTAACGGGATATTTCCGTATCTGAAAATTCCAGTTTAGCCAGTAAAAGTGGATCTAAAGAGTCAAGATCCCCCACCAGACAATGAATGGGCCAACCTAAAGTGGCCGGATGAGATGCTCCGCCGTCGACTCCAACAATCAAATCACCTGGAATCGGGCGCTCCGGCCAATCTGGAGTTGGTCTTTCAAAATCTCCGTTTCAAAATATATAACTTTTAGGTTTCAATCGAATCAAATTATTAATTGCCTTAAAATATAGAGAGCAAGCCTTTTTCCAGAGTTTTATCGATATACTCACGGGTGAGCTGAGTAAAGTTGTGGGCCGGGAGAAAACATGGCCCGTCATCCAAATAGGAGCCGGAGACGCGAACCAGCAGTTCCACATTTAGAAGGCGATTAATAACCCTTCCTAAAGCTTGCATAGGAACCCCAATATCCCGAGAAAGCTGCCGAAAAGAGGAAGGACGACCGATGGGTTCAGCCGAATAATTTTTAACAACCTCGAGCAGAACCAGATTGGCCAAGGTGCAAGTGTCCAACCAGGTAGCCGGAGTAAGCAAGCTGAAAAAACCCTGGCCAGTGACAAAAAGATCGGAAAAACGCCGAGTTAACTCTCCGCCACCCAGAACAATGTGCCAGCCGGCATAAAGCCAGATCATTAAAAGAGGCACGGCCGCAAAACTTCCATAGATAGCGTTGTAGCTAGAAAGAGCAAACATGACTTTGAGGTAGAAACTCTGAAAAAGCTGAAAGACCACCCCGGTAAAAAAGCCACCGATGAGCTGTTCCTTCCAGCGAATTAGGCCCCGACTAAAATAGGAATAAGCCCAGGCCAGGATAAGCCACCACATTAAAAAAGGAAACGCGACAATAATTACAGAAATGAAGCTGCTAGGGTCAAGGCCCCAGGGAATGGTCCAGGCGGAATTAGCTAGGCCCGTCAGAAAGATATTAATAGCCACGGCTGCTATTAAAAGCAGCGGCACTATAACCATGACCGTAAAATAATCCATAATCCGGTGTATGGTCCGCCGGGGCGGATGAAAGCCAAAAATATCACCGAAAGCTCCTTCCAGAAGCATGAGGATACGGTAACCGGACCAGAAGATTAGACCCAGAGCCACAAAGGCCATGACGCTACCAGAATAATTACTAATGAGATTGTCAGCGAACCCTTTCAGACGTAAAACCACCTGTTCCTGGACATCACTGGTGGTAAAATCGAAATAATGATTAATGGCCTCGGCCAAATCCGCCTCCAAACCGAAGCTTTTAGCCATAGTGAAACAAAGAGCCAAAAATGGCACCAACCCTAAGATGCAGTAATATGACAGGGCCGCCGCTGAAACCGGCCAGTGAATGATACCGGCTTGCTCAAGGCGGTCATAGATATCCATTATTTTATTTCTAAGATTGATCCTTTTCAGTGAAACAGAATTTAGCATTATCTTCCCTCCACTCTAGGTTTAAGGCCAAGAGCCTTGAGCTTTTTGTGGAGACTTGATCGATCAATATTGATGGCCTCAGCGGTCTGACTGATATTGTGGTCGTGGGTTTCAAGCTGATGCCCGATATAGCGTCGCTCAAATTCGATTCTAGCCTCATGGTAGGGAAGGTCAAGATAACCATCCACGTCTATTGGTTCAACCGCGCATTCGGTGGCCGGCCCGACCGGAACCGCCGCATCGGAATTAATGATTGTACCAGGGGTCATAATGGCTAGACGCTCAATAGTGTTTTTAAGCTCGCGAACATTACCGGGCCAAAGGCGACTCATCAAAGCACCCATGAACTCGCTAGAAATAGATTTACTTCCTAAATTATTATTTCTGGTATATGAATTTAAAAATTCAACAGCCAAAATGGGAATATCAGAGGTTCTTTCCCTGAGGGAAGGTACCCGCAAAGGAATCACATTGAGACGATAATAAAGGTCGGCTCGGAAATAGCCTCGCTCTATTTCTTCTTCCAAATTTTTATTGGAGGCGGCAATTATGCGAACATCCACGCTGATAGTTTTTATACCACCTACCCGCTCAAACTTCTGTTCCTGAAGAATTCTTAAAACCTTAGCCTGAGCCTTAAGGCTCATATCACCGATTTCATCGAGAAAGAGAGTGGATTTATTAGCTTGGTCGAAGCGGCCCTGCTTGCGAGCCGTAGCCCCGGTAAAGGCACCCTTTTCATGGCCGAAGAGTTCGCTCTCTACTAGTTCCTCGGGGATAGCCGCGCAATTAACCTCCACTATAGGCCGGTCAGCCCTTTGAGACAACTGATGGATAGTACGGGCAACTAACTCTTTACCCACCCCGTTTTCTCCGGTTATCAAAACAGAAGCTGGAGTGGGGGCCACCACCTTAATGTTGCTCATAAGTTCCCGCATAGCTAAGCTGTGACCAATCATAACGGGGGCCTCCCCAGAGCGGGTCTTTAAAATTTGATTTTCCTGAGCCAAGCGGCGGAAACCAACCGCCCTTTCAACGGTCAGAAGAAGTTTATCAGCAGACAAGGGTTTTTCAATATAGTCAAAAGCGCCAAGTTTGACAGCCCTAACCGCAGTTTCTATGTTACCGTGGCCGGAGATAACCACTACCGGAAGATCCGGATATTCTTCCCTGATACGCTTTAAAACCGTAAACCCCTCTTCAGAGTTATCCATCCACAAATCCAGCAGAACCACCTCTGGCACGGATTCATCAATACGTTCCGTGGCCTCCGAACCAGAAGAAGCCTGGGCCACTAAGTATCCTTCATCGCCCAAAATTCCTCCCACAGTCAAGCGGATGTCTTTTTCATCATCAACTATAAGAATAGTATCAGCCAATCATCTGTTTCCCAGCGTCTCAGAAGATGTTTTCAAGGTCATTAAATAGGCGTCTTCGCCGTTATCATAATAAGCTGACCGGCGGCCAACTAGGGTAAAACCGAAAGAACGATAAAGATTAACAGCCGGGGTATTGCTGGAACGAACCTCTAGAAAAAAATTTCTAACGTTAGCCCGCTGACCAATAGAGAGCATAGTCTTAAGAAACCGACTGGCTAAGCCTCGCCCCTGGTATTCAGGCCGCACGGCTAAATTTAACAGATGAATATCCGGCGGGATAACCCAAAAAAAACAGTATCCCACCAAGATTTTATTTAAATGTTTAAAACCCAAGGCCAAGGTAATAGAACGTTTAAATTCGCCTCGAAAGTTAGCCTCAGTCCAGGGATGATCATAAACTAAGGACTCCAATTCCAAAACTTCTACTAAGTTATTTTCAACTAAGTACAGTAAATTAAAATCGACGTTTTGTTCTCCGACCTGAACCATTTACAAAACAGCGCTCAAGGCCATCAAGCTAGCTAAAAGTCCACCCAGATAAAAAGAGAAAATCTTAGTTTCTAGAAATACAGCCATACCAATCAACCCGATAAAGGGGATCAAGGTAAAGAGGAAGCCCAGATTTAAAAGAATAATGTGAGGCGCTAGCTGTACTACAAGCCTTAAAAGGTTAACGTTAACGTAAACTACTACCGCCAGGGCCAGAAGTGAAAATAATAAGGAGACAAGAAGTCCATAAAAATTACGCCGAAAAAAACAGGGATCCCGATCGGCAGCCAAATCAACTTTTACCCTGGCTAGAGGCAATAAAACCATCCTCCGAGTCAACTGATCGATAAAGCTCATATATTTAGCCCAGAAAGGTACTGTCAGAAAAGAAATGACTAAAGTGGTTTGTATGGGGCTGTTGGTAGGTCCCATGGAGAGGGAAAAGTCACTTATTTTCCAAGCGATGAGAGCCGCGCTAGCGGCCAAACCGGCATTTGGAGTGATCTGACCACCCAGGGGCAGGGTAGCCATCCATAAAAGTTCGGTCGAAAGACCCATCCAGATGCCGAACTTAACTTCACCAATGGCAAAGCCCATAATAAGACCGGTAACTAGAGGCCGGCTAATCATAAACTGACCGAAAACCTGTTTATCTAGATTCAGAAGGGCGCCAAGTGTAATAAGCCCCCCTAAATCACCTAAGGAAATCATCTAGGGTTCCAACGGACAGCTTTGGAAGCTGGCACAGACTGAACGATAATTTCCAAACCCGCCAAGTGTAGGGTAGCCAAAGCGGCCAAATCATGACGGTTGATAAAAAAAGTATCAGCCAAGCACACCTCCTGTTCTGGTTTCAGACCGATCTGATTACCCAAATTGATTGATTTGAGGTTCAACCCTAAGCTCAAAGCTTCAAAGACTCCAGCTAAATTTTTAAAAAGCAGAAGAATACGCTGCCCGGAAAGTTTTTCCAGAAGACCGGCCAGGTTAGCCGGTTTGCTAAAATAGGCCATTTTAACTTCCGGCGATAACCCCATAGTCATGACTTTCTGGGCCCACAAATCCTCGGCCGTATCTTCATCAGAAATAACGATGGTTTCTACACCTAAAAACGGCACCCAAGCCACGGAAACCTGACCATGAATCAATTTATGATCAATTCTAGTCCAAACTAAAGTCATAGGCTTTATCCTTCTAGGAGCTACCGCCAAGAAGTTCACCGGCGACGTTAATGCTTTTACGCCCATAGTCGCCTATGCTTTGAGCGGCTTCAACCAGATTCATCTGGCCCCGGAGCTGCACAGCTTTGAGAAGCATAGGTAGATTGACTCCAGTCAGAATTTCCACGCGGCCCTCTTTCAAAAAAGAAAGACTGATATTAGAGGGGGTACCCCCGAACATATCCGTGAGTACCAGAACCCCCTGATTCTTATCAACTAATTTTATAGCTTCAGCGATGGCCTTCCGCATAGCTTCAGGATTACGGCCAGCATCTATAGAGACAGTCTGGCAACCTTCCAGGCCACCGACTATAAATTCTGCCGTCTTCAATAATTGCTGGCCCAACAATCCATGGGTGACTATAACTATACCTATCATTAAAATAAAAACCTTATATTTTATTTTATATCACGATGGCGCAGACTCAAGGGACCGGGCCAGACTTCTTTCAGAGCTTTTTCCAAAAAGATAGCCACGACCACACTCCGATGCTGGCCACCAGTGCAACCGACGGCGATGGTCAGGTAAGACTTGCCCTCTCTCTGATACAATGGGAGAAGATAGGTTAATATAGCTATGAACCGTTCTATAAAACCTTTAGTTTCATTGGCGCTTATAACATAGTTTATTACCCGTTGGTCACGTCCATCAAGTATACGTAAATCATCTAAGTAAAAAGGGTTAGGTAGAAAACGCACATCCATCATCAAGTCAGCTTCAGGCGGTAAACCGTTTTTGAAGCCGAAAGACAGGACTTCTACGGTCATAGATCGACCGGCCCCATCCTGGCTGAAACGATCCATAACCAGTTCCCGAAGAGCGAAAGCCTTGAGTTCACTGGTGTCAATAACCTCATCAGCCGCCTCTAAAAGGGGCCTTAAATGTTCCCGTTCAGCTCTGATAGCTGTAACTAGATCACCGTGGGGAGCCAGGTGGTGGGGGCGCCTGGTCTCTGAAAAGCGCTTGACTAAAGTTTTTTCACCGGCATCTATAAAAAGTAGGCTCAATTCATAGCCCAGATCCCGAGCCTCTTTAAAAACTGGATTGAAATGGTGGGCCAGATCCGGTTCCCTAGCGTCCATACCCACGGCCAGCCGAATGAATCCGCCACTTTCTTTACGAATAACCAGAAATTTCGGTAGCAAAATAATTGGTAGATTGTCTATAGTTAAGTAGCCTATATCTTCCAAGGCTTTTAGAACTGTAGATTTACCTGAACCGGAAAGGCCAGTAACGATTACCAAACGACCGTAACAGTTATGCGTCATAAGTTTTTTCTCGCGGCCATCCCGCCAGGCCAGGAGCCGATATACTTCTACCGGACTACCGATAACTAGTAACTCCGCCACAGTGAAGGGCTGCTTCAAGAAAGAGTCTAGACGGACTAGAATTGCCGAATATTCCCACCCGTCGCCGGTCTTCGAGATAAGAATCAAGACGAAAAGATGCCTCGGCTATCGATCTAAACTGTCCATTTCCACCCCTTGAAGGGCTATAACCATAACCAGAGCCATTTTTTCTAAATTCGAAAGGCAGCCATGTGTTAACGCCACCCCGCCGTCTAGATTGGTAGAGCCCCTCTCCCCCCGATCCAAAATCACCTTTAAAGTTCATCATAATCAAAGCCATAAAGGTCGATAATAAAATAACACTGGGCCAAAACGACCGCTATTTTTCCCTAAACCATAAAATTAAAACGATTACGATCTTCATCCATATAAGTGGTCAAGAGCAGGACCATATCTTAGCTTCTTCCCCTATTTATTATTTATAGTTATTAATTCAAAGCGGCCTCCAGGCTCCTGGCGTAGAATGGATAGGCAATTGTCTTCACGGTTAATGAAGATGATTTGAGAAGATATTCTAGCGGCTAGCTCCACCCCGGCTTCTTTAAGGGTTAGGAGGTTCGGGGTAATAATGAGATGACGATCGATGGGTAGAAACTCGTCATCGCTGTCTAATTGCTCGTCGTCCTCTGCCGTTGTTTCCTTCCCCAAGGCGACAACTCGTTTAGCGGCAAAGGCGAATACCTTATGAGCCTTTAATTTTTCTCTATGGCGTTTAATCTGTTTTTCCAGTTTATCCACCACTATATCAATGGCGGAATACATATCTTCCGTTTCCTCTTCGGCTTTAATTTTAAGGCCATCACTAACTATCAGAACTTCGGCCTTATGACGGAATTTTTCCACGGTCATAACTACCTCAGCGTCTATGGCCGCATCCAAATATTTTTCCAGCCTTATGAGTTTATCATGGCTATATTCTTTTAAATTTTCAGATGGCTCCATGTGCCGGAATGTAACAGAATACTGCATACTTTACCTCCGACCACTAAAGGTACAGCGTACTTTTATAACTTTATCATAAAACACGACAAAAACAGAAACCCCGTCCAAAGTAAATAAATATTTATTTTAGTTTAACAGAAAAAGGCTACAAAGCAACTATTTTTGTAACTGATAATCCTCATTTTAGAATTATTATGATAAAAATAAAGGCTAAATTATTGTATTTGTAGTACCGGGATACCTAATATGATAATTCTAGAAGAGCGTATCTCAGGTAATAAAGATTATGATACATACTAATGAACCAGAGATAAATAAAGAAATAATTTTTAGCACTGAACCTATTTTGCGCTTTCTACCATAGTGTTTCTATTAACTGAGAACTACTGCACATAGTGAAGGTCAGCAAATTAAATACTACCAAAAGCGCAGCAAGAACTTCTTTCCCGTATCCAAAATTATGTTCTAATTTGTAACCGTTATTTTTTAAGATATTGAAAGTCTCATTTTCTATTTTCCGTCGATTTCTGCCGCATCCAAGCAAGATCTTAATATTGTCTTTAAAAGGGTTAAGGTCCGTAACGAAACTATAGATCAAAGACTTCACTTTACCAGTAGGGTCTATTATTCCAAAACCAATCCGGTTGGCTTTTAAAAAAATTTTTACCTTAGCAAACCGAAACGCCTTCCAACCGTTTATACCAATATTCTCTGCGCCCTTTGCCTGGAATAGGCTTGCACAAAGATAAGCCATTTAATTTAATTCCAGAAAACTACTCTTTTATAAATAAAGATGAAGCGGCGTATTTATTCGACTTTTAAAGCCTGCTTATCCAACTAACGTGAGGCGGATTTTTGTTCGTAGTCTTGTTTCTTATCCCCGTCTTGCGGAGTCATAAATCTGGGACCTGGGGCAGAACTGCATTTTAATCTGACGCAATAATAACGGCTTCTAAAAATCTACAAAGTAAACTATCCCCCCGTCTAACTGCTTTCTTATAAAACAACTCCGATAATGTATTTTATAGAAAGCGAAATACTCAAGTTCATACAAAGCAATTAAAAATTTGTCGCTAATTTGTTTAAAAACCTTCAGAGTGCCTATTAAACGTAAGTCAAAAAGAATATTAAAAAATACCGAATAAAAAATCAGTTTGATTTCCATCTAATATCTGGCGGATATAGTTGTCCAAAGGATTTTGTATATTTTAAAAAAAGAGTTTGGAAATTGGACTGACCTTATAATCCTTAAAAAGTACGCTGATAGGCTAGAAAAGAAGAACTTTGTATGGAAAAAATAGAAAATATCGTCAGGTATATGTCGGACATGGAATAATAAGTATTTTAACCAAACTGTTTGTCCGGTGCCTCTTCAACCTGTTCCCGAAGTAAGGATATCCATTTCTCTAAATGTCTCATAAATATATTTTAACATAAAATTAAGTACGCTCCGATAAATTCAATACAAATTATACCAAGCTAAAAATCACTGAATATTTTTTAACAAAATCACCTTCACCCTTTAAACTACTACCGATTGTAGCCAGAACTAACCTTAACCCTAAAATAGTTCTGACGACGCCACTCTTTTACCTCCAAGACAATTCTATTTAAATGCCTATTCCGGCGCTTTCACTCCAGTTTAAACCCAGGGTCTATGCGCGGAAGAACAGAATAGCGGTAACGCTAACGTTACAGACTCAGAATTAAGCCTTAAACTTCAAGAACTAATAGCGCTTATTTTTTGTGCACCCTAGTTATTTTAAGACTGCCCCCTAGGGTTATTCCCTAGGCACTCCTCAATATTCAGTAATCGCTACACATTGAGCAAAAGCCTTGGAATCAAAGCCACCTTCCAAGAGGCGGCGTTTGAGGCGGCGACGCAGTTCATATTCCAGAGCCCACTGCCCCCCGGCCCGAGCGGTAAAATTGAGGCGCAGGCTAGTCCCGGACGAGTCGAAGGCAATTATTCCAACCACACTCGCCGGCTCAAACAACTGCGGCCCCCATTCTGGGTCGGCGTTGAAAGATTTAGCCACTTCCTGGGCTAAATCCAGAACTTGATCCGGATCCAGATCAGGAGGAGCAACGAAGTCTAGTAAAACTTTAGATAGATCACGAGTCCTATTCTGCACCACTTCAATACCACTATTAGGAATAAGAATCAGGTTCCAATTTGCGTCACGCAAACGAACAGCCCGTAGACCCACGCTTTCCACCGTGCCGGTATGCCCACCGATAGTCACACTATCGCCCACGGAAATTATATCCATCAATAGAATGGAGATACCGTTGATCAAATCCTTGACTAAAGACTGAGCCCCCAGACCCACTCCCAGACCCAAAATACCAGCCCCAGCTAGAATCGGCCCTACATCTACTCCCAGACGCTCCAGAATCACTACCGTCGCCGCGAAGACAGCCAGGGAACGAGCCCCAGTCAAAACTAGAGGAGTTATGGTTCGCCAGTTACGACTCTCTCTCACTGTCGGCAGTGCCAGGAGCCATTCGGTAGCCAAGCAACTAACCCGAATAAAAAAGACCAGAGTAGCCACAACCAAACCAATAACTAGGAAACGGGCCAAAATATCCCGAGTCAGGCTATATTCTAAAATCCACCTCAGAGGTAAGCCCCACAAAACTAGAATCAGGCCACCACCAACCAGAATAGTCCCAACCCCAAGCAACCCATCAAGATTAACCAGAAGACGACGGCCGTTTTCGGTATCCGGGGTCACCAGTTTTTTAAGTAATAGACGCTCCACTTTAAAACCAACTACGACCAGAGCGAAAACGACTACCGTACTGGCCAACCGACCTACGAAAATTCTAGCGCCATCAGCGGGCTGAATAAGAGAAAGCAGGGCCGCCGCCCAAAGGATGAAAATACTCAAATAAGCCCAGCATTTTTTGAGCAAAAAATCGAACCAGTAAACCAGATCCTGCTGGCCAGAGGCTGCTACCGGAGCCGCCCAAAGTACGGCCCGAAGCCGCCAAAGATGAACCGAAAGAATCACTAAGGCTGGTAAAGTCAAAATTAACATACTAAATGTGTAAGTCCAACCGGTGACAAAATAATCCCAAAAAAGTTTCTCTAATAAAAATCAAAACGGCCAGATAAACGCAAAAAATGCGCCAAAAACTCAGAAGCTGGCGCGAGAATTCCGAAGCTAGGTTCAGAAGCGACCGTCCGCCCCTAGCAGTTGGGATCAGCAAGGTTGCCACCACGGTTAAAGCTATATACAAACTAGAAAAGTTAACGAAGAAATGCTGAATCAAGGCGTGACTAAAGCTGATCCCCAAAGCTAAATCAGCGGTGACATCCTGATTGGTGACAGACAGGGGCGGCCAGAAAGAAACTAAAGCTATGAGCAGAATATTGGGGATGGCCACAACTAAAATATGGCGAGTAGCCGCCCAGAGATGGAAGCGGAAAGACAAATCAGTCTGAGCTTTCGCCCACCTGTCCCAACGGCGGATACTGGCGTGGATGGCCAAAAGACAAAAGAACCCCACAGCAAGGGCACTTAAAGTATAGTGCAGCCAGAGATCCCATTTTTGGGTATCACAGAGGGCGGTGACCATCTTGACTATGTTATTTAAGGCCTGGCATAAACCCAGGTCAGAAACGCTATCTTCCCGCCAGGTCGAACCGCTTAAGGCGGATAACAGAGCGGCCGGCCAGAAATCGCAACTAACCTTTGGGACGGCAGCCGAAACGGCCGGACTTTTGACCTCAAGAACCGCCCGAAGCAGGGTCAGTAACTCCCGACGCTGCCCATCATCTTCTAACAAGACAATAACTTTACGGAGCTCATCCGAAGTAACGGCCGCCGACCACTCCGAACCATCTTTCGGAGTGACCGAGGCTGCCTGAGCGTCCCCAGAACTAACCAGTAAAATTACGACCAGAACTAACCGTATCCAAACTGTATACTTCATTTTAGCAGTTTACAGTCAGGTTAAAAGGCAAAAACACAAAGCCCCAATAAAACCTCATAATTCCATAGTTTAGTATCCGCATAGGCTGAAAAGATCCGCCTTCAACACCGGTTAAAGTTAAGGATATGACCTATACTACTAAAATTCACTTTACCGAAGTCAGAAAACTTATATCTTAGATCAAGAGCAATATCCGAATTAATCTGATAACTGAAATCTGCAGCTATGATCCAACCAAATCTTAAACTGCTCTGGCTGGCACTTTCCAAATTATTTAAAGTGCCTGTAGCATTAGAATCAAGTCTGTAAATTATTATTCCATTATAAATGCTTCGTAGACCACTGTTAATATTGCCTCCTCTCAAGTTAACACAAATATATGGTATAAGATCCGTTTTATTCTTAAAATTCAAATCCACGTTACCAAATACGCTATAAATCTTAGATTTTAATGAATAATGTGAACTAATGAAAGTAGCGCTGTTATTAATGTTAGACTTGCAATCAAAGCTATATTTTTGGTTACCAGGATAAAGATATCCTAGTTTGATCCACACCGGAAGCTGGCCTGACGAACCAAAACCGTAACCAATAGCAATGCCGTCGCTGAAATCGTAACTACTATAATTTCC
>LQAA01000071.1 GCA_001577715.1 Candidatus Adiutrix intracellularis
ATTGCGGCGCCGGCTGCCAAATTATGTTTACAGTCGATTCAGACCAAAACAAAATTCTGGAAGCCGTGCCAGCCAATGGGCGTACCAATCAAGGGACCTTGTGCCTAAAGGGACATTACGGCTGGGATTATATTAACGACCCCCAAATTCTAACTAAACGTCTTAAAAATCCCATGATCCGCAAAGGTGGCAAGCATACCCCTCTACAAGAAGTCGGGTGGGATGAGGCTATAAATTTTACGGCGACACGCCTAATAGAGCTGAAGCAAAAATACGGCCCCGATAGTATTATGTGCACCGGTTCGGCCCGCGGCCCCGGTAACGAAGCTAACTATTTAATGCAGAAATTTGCCCGAGTAGCGGTCGGCACCAATAACGTCGATCATTGCGCCCGAATATGACATGCTCCTTCTGTAGCGGGTCTACAGTATTCACTTGGTTCAGGAGCAATGAGTAATGGAGTCCACGAAATAGAAGACGCCGCTCTTTTATTTGTATTCGGTTATAACGGAGCCGATTCTCATCCCATCGTGGCTCGCCGCATTGTTCGGGCTAAACAAAAGGGCGCCACTATTATTTGCTGCGATCCGAGACGCGTCGAAACCGCCCGCATCGCTGACATGCATTTGCAGCTTAAAAACGGTTCTAACCTGGCCTTAGTCAATGCTCTAGCCAACGTCATCATTGAAGAAAACCTCTGTGATGAGAATTTTATTACTGAACATTCGTCCGGCTTTGAAGAATTCAGGGAACTAGCCAAAAAATATACCCCTGAAGCCGTCGCCGCAACCACTCAAATTGAACCAGAGGTTATCCGCAAAGCAGCCCGATTGTATGCCACCAGCGGACGTTCCATGATCCTTTACGGTATGGGCGTCTGTCAGTTCGCCCAGGCCGTCAATGTAGTCAAAGGTCTAGCTAACCTAGCCATAATGACCGGGAATTTCGGCCGCTGGGGGGTCGGAATCGGGCCAGTCCGGGGTCAAAATAATGTTCAGGGTGCTTGCGATATGGGCGCTTTGCCCAATTGTTATCCTGGTTATCAAAATGTGACAGTTCCCGAAGTTCAGGCTAAATTTGAAAAAGCCTGGGGAATTAAGCTTTCCAATAAAATCGGTATTCCTCTCACTCAAGTGCCTCACTACGTTCTGCACGAAACTGAGGAGAAAAAAATTAGGGCCTACTATATTTTCGGGGAAGACCCGGCACAGTCCGATCCAGATCTGGCGGAAGTGCGGGAAGCTCTAGAAAAAATTGAACTAGTCATTTTCCAAGATATCTACATGAACAAAACCGGCCAGTTCGCTGATGTGGTGCTGCCAGCCACCGGCTGGAACGAACATGACGGCGTCTACTCTTGCTGCGACCGGGGTTTTCAGAGAATTCGTAAATTAATTGACCCCCCAGCTAATGCTAATGTTCTAACTGACTGGGAAATTATTAGTCGTCTTAGCACTGCCATGGGTTACCCTATGAAGTATAACAACACCGAGGAAATCTGGAACGAAGTTATAGACCTTTGCCCCACTTTCTACGGGGCCACCTACGAGAAACTTGAAAAATTAGGCAATATTCAGTGGCCTTGCCGCAGCCGTGACCTGTCGGATAAAGGTACCAGCTTCCTACACAAAGACGGGCATTTTGCCCACCCCGACGGCCGAGCTAAATTTTCATCTATAGAATGGCAAGCTCCCACAGAATTAGAAAACGAAGAATTCCCCCTCATCCTATCCACCGTTAGGGAGGTAGGTCATTACTCCGTCCGCACTATGACCGGCAATTGTCGCCTGTTACGTAACCTAGAAGACGAACCGGGCTGGATTCAGATGAATCCAAAACTTTGCCGGGATATGGGTCTGAAGCATGGAGAACTAGTTAAAGTACTCTCTAAACGCGGTTATTGTATAACTCGCTGTCTACCCACCGATCGAGTTAAGAGGCAGGCCGTTTATATGACTTACCAGTGGTGGGTCGGGGCCTGCAACGAATTAACCATCGCTTCTCTAGACCCAATCAGCAACACCCCGGAATACAAATATTGCGCCTGCCGGGTGGAAAAGATAGAAGACCAGGCCTGGGCTGAATTATTTGTTAAAGAAGAATATGAAAAAATACGCTCAAATATGGGCATTATTTTACATAAGGAGGCAGTATGAATGGGTATGTTCAAGGGGATCCTCTTTTGTGTATAGGTTGTCGGACCTGTATGGTCGCTTGTGTAGTCGCCCATGAAGGTAAGCATATTTTTGAAATAGATCCGGATGGCTATGATTTTTACCCAAAACTGTATGTAATCAAGACTTTTAACGTCAGCGTACCAGTTCAGTGCAAGCATTGCGAAAACCCGGCCTGCCTAGCCATCTGCCAATCCGGAGCCATCAGCCGGATAGATAATAAAGTCATCATCGATCAGGGACGTTGCATAGGTTGCAAATCCTGTGCCGAGGCTTGCCCCTTCGGAGCGATTAAAATAGTATCGCTTGGCTTTAAAAAGAACCTCGACGGCACCAATCGGGCCGTGGCCAATAAGTGTGATCTTTGTTATGGTCTGGCTGGCGGCCCAGCCTGCCGACGGGTCTGTCCTACGGCCGCCCTGCATCTGGTGGAAAGGGATGACCTGTCGGCTATTATCAACCAGAAAAGATTGGCCTCTATCAAAACGGCCAGCATCCCGGAAATATCTAGGCCAACCCTCTGATTAACCGACCTTACAAAAAAGCCCGACTAGGTAGTCGGGCTTTTTAAAATTTAACTACTCCAAACTTTACTGGGTTGATCGGGAGGGATCAATAGACCAGATCACAATAACCGTTCTAGAGCGGACCCTTTCCCGCACCAAACCATTTCGAGCCATTTTTTCAAGAGCCCGTATCAAAAAAGTTCTCTGTTTCCCACTCAGAGGCCCAGCCATTTCAAAATAACGCAAATGGATAAGAATAGCCTCCTCAAGGGTTACCTCATCTTCCCAGGCATTATCTAGATAGCTTACCGAAGGGAAATAGCCCATAAGCCAGAGAAGATCCAGGCGTTATATATACTTCGAGAGGCCCTGCCCTTTAATTCATCCCAGTCTCCCAAAACTTCTTTGAGCGGTTCCCGCACCGAATTATGAATATCCACCCCGCTTATCAGCACTCCATAGCCACTAGATACGACCATCATTTTCTCTAGGGTAGAACGATTACAGATAGCCGGAGTTCTAGAAGCCATAGCCAAATCAAATTTCTTAACCCAACCCAGAGCCTCAATATCTGCCCCAGCCCAATCCAAAAGCTGAAAATCGACCCCGCTAACTCCCTTTGAGCGGCCTTTAGCTAACTCAATCATGGCCGGAGCCAGATCTAGCCCTGTCACCGCAGCTCCGGTTAGAACAGCTAAATCTATCGAAAGTTGACCCGGGCCACAGCCAATATCTAAAATCCGGCTATCTTGATTCAAACCGCATCTTTCAGCTACCCGAGCCAGAACCATCTGGTTATGCTGCCCGATCAAGCTGTTTTCTTTATGCCGATTATATGAAGCAGCCCGACGGTTCCAAAAATCATTCGCTTCTCCCCCGCTGTCTTTTAGCGGGACCCAGTTATTTTCAAAAAAATTGAGATCCAAATTCGCTCCCCCAGTTTTCAGACAACCGGAAAATATTCTTAACACCGTTAAATAAATTTATGCAGCAGCCGAAGTATTACAAATTAATTAAACGACCAGCTTGAGTCATGGTTCCAGCAATAGCATACATATTAGTAATAGAGCCCACCTTAAGTTTTTCAGTCAGCTTATAAAAATTAAGACAAGCTCCGCAAGTAGTAATAATCGCTCCCCGTTCCACCAGTTTTTCTAAGTCTTCTAGAACTGTTGAACCTTCAGTAGTCAAAAAAGCTCCGCCATTGAAAAACAGAAGATATTGCGGCGGATAGTCTAACTCAGTCAAGGAATTGATAAAAGCCTTCATTAAAGTTCGACTTAGATCCACATGTCCTTCACCCAAGCTATCACGGCTTATCGCCACCACTAAATCTCCCGACCCTTCGCCGGTAGCCACGGCAGAGCCTGACTGCCCAGCCGTAATAGTGACCAGAAAATACTCAGCCTCAGTCGGTTCCGACCTAAACTTATGCCCCTGACCCAAGGCCATTTTTTCCAGATTTTGACCAGCGATAGCATTATCCACCAATAGAGCTACGCTCTGGCCGGCCTCGACTTTTCTAAGGGCCTTTTTAGCCTCAATCACCGGAATCGGGCAGGGTTTACCAATCATATTCAGGGGTTCCATAATTCTTATTCCTTTCTTAAAGTACGATAACGGCCGGCTCACCCTTCCGTCGGACTAATACTTGACCTATGAGCGAGGCCTGAGGATCGTCGACCCGGATGGCTTTCAATAGTTCTTCCGCCTGAGCTAGAGGTAGGCTAATCAAGAGCCCTCCGGAAGTCTGAGGGTCAAATATAATTTCCTGTTTACTTAAAGAAAGGCCAGATATATCCGCCTGGCCGGACAACTGATTACGATTACGCTGGGCAGCAGCGGTAAACAGATAGTCCCCGGCGAAATCTAAAGCTCCGGGCAAAAGAGGCAGGGAATCAAAATTTACATTAACCGCCCAGCTTCGGCCGGCCATTTCGACCAGATGCCCCAATAAACCAAACCCAGTCACATCCGTTACCGCGTGGACTTCAAATCCACTCAGCTTTTCTGCCGCATACCGATTAAGACGTTCCATAGAAACGGTGGCCGCACAATACTGTTCTGATGAGGCTAACCCTACCCGATTCGCTCCCATAACTAGCCCCACTCCCAAAGACTTGGTAAGAATTAACCCATCTCCTGCAGCTGAGCCGTTATTAGTTAGAATCCGGTCTGGCCGGACCAGGCCAGTTACAGCCAGACCATATTTAGGTTCATGATCATAAATAGAGTGACCACCGGAAATTACCGCTCCTGCCTCTTGGACTTTTTCAGCCCCACCAGCTAATATTTCTCCTAAAATAACCGGATCCATCTTTTCGGGAAAGCAGACCAGATTCAGGGCTAAAATTGGACGACCACCCATAGCATAAACATCGCTCAAAGCATTAGCAGCAGCTATACGACCAAAGAGATGGGGATCTTCCACCATAGGCGGGAAAAAATCTACTGTTGACACCAAAGCCTGATCTTCAGAAAGCCACCAGACCGCGGCATCATCTGATGACTCAAAACCAACCAAGAGCCTGGGGTCGCTAATTCTGGGCAAATTTTTCAGAAAACGACTAAGCTCCGCCGGACCTATTTTTACCCCGCAACCGCCACTAGTGCAGTTTGATAGTAAACTCATAAAGTGAATACCCTTTAAGAAATCAGGATACAAGACCGTGAAAATAATTCTTCATTCAGTAAAATAAAGCCTAGTAAATCAGTATTTTTTTAGGTAAACAAACTTAAATATAAGCATTCATTAATCTATTATCTATAGGTCAAGATTTATTGTCAAGAAATAAATTTTAATTATCCTACTGAGTATTTTCTCTAATAAGCCGAAAATATAATAGTTGAAATTTCTAGCCCCAGTTATTATAATAAGTAATTAGATACCTTACAAACAGTGTAAATCGGAAATGGTAAATAAAATATCACTATATTTATTTGAGTTATCTATAGAAAATAGATTCATTAAATTCTTATCGCCTGAAGCTTAAGCGAATCCATTGTTTAAGGCTTACAAAATTGGTCGTAGATATTAATTATCTCAAGGGCTCGGAGCCAGGCTACGCGCACCGCTGGGTTAGTATCTTATTAGCATTTAAATAACATTGAAGACAAGGTATTTTTATGAATCAAAACTTAGACCGCCAAAGCTACTCCCCCTTCAGTCATCTAGATGCCCAGGGTTCAGCTATAATGGTCGATGTAGGTTCCAAGGATATCACCAGCCGCCAAGCTGTAGCCGCAGGTGAAATAATGTTAGGCCCTAAGATATTTGAAGCCGTTCAAAATCAAACCCTGGCCAAGGGCGATGTTCTAGGCCTGGCCCGAGCAGCCGGCATAATGGCGGTCAAAAAAACTTCTGATCTGATTCCCCTCTGTCATCCCTTATTGGTTAACCGCTGCACTATAAATTTTGAACTAAATTCAAAAGCGGCTAGCGTTAAAGTTTTCTGCCAGGTAGCCACTGAGGGTCGAACCGGGGTGGAAATGGAGGCTCTGACTGGGGTCAGCGTGGCCTTATTAACTATCTATGACATGTGCAAAGTTCTAGATAAGGGTATGGTTCTAAGCGGTATTCATCTTCTTGAAAAAAGCGGTGGCCGCAGTGGAATCTATCGCCGCGAAAACGAAGAGTCTAGAGCCACCCTTTAAAACAACAGGAGAACTAGTGCCGTGCAAGACAGTTGGGGCCGAAAAATAAATTACGCCCGTATATCCATCACTGAACGTTGTAATCTCAGCTGTGTTTATTGTCGGCCGAAAAGAGTCAGAGCGCAAGAAACCGATTCCCTCTCCTTATCTAACCTACTTAAACTTGTTCAGGTTTTAATTAGGCTAGGTATAAACCGGATCAAGCTGACCGGAGGTGAACCTACCCTCCGTAAGGATTTATTAGATCTAGTGACCGCGATTAAATCTTTGCCAGGCCTGAATAATGTCACTCTAACCACCAATGGATTGAAACTGACGCAACTAGCCGCTCCGCTAGCCGCAGCGGGTCTAGATTCAATTAATATAAGTCTAGATTCAATGAACCGAGAAAAATTCAGGCAAATAACCAGAGGAGGGGATATAAATCTGGTTATTAATGGCCTCTCGGCCGCTCTAGCAACCAACCTACCCAAAATTAAGATTAATTGTGTACCTACGACCGACACGACTAAAACGGAACTGATAAACTTGGCCGAACTAGCCCGAAATGACAGAATTTACATTCGATATATTGAAATGATGCCCATGGGTCTGGGTAAAAATCAACCCTTTCTAAATAACAACCGAGTTAAAAAAATACTGAGCCATACCTTAGGGCCTCTGGCCCCCCTAGACAAAACAATAGGCAATGGTCCAGCCAGTTATTTTAGCGCCCCCGGTTTTACTGGTGCCTTAGGTTTCATCAGCGCCATGAGCAACTGCTTCTGTGGACACTGCAACCGTTTAAGGATTACTGCCGATGGTCATCTAAAAACCTGTCTGCATCTCGATACTGGCCTACCCCTCCTACCCCTAAAGGACGATCAAGCTCTAGCCGAAGCCATTCGTCAAGCTATTATGGCTAAACCGGCCCGACACCTTTTCAGGGAAACCTCGCTCAACCAAGACAAGCGACCCATGTACAAGATAGGCGGATAACAAATTCAGGTAAGGAAAATAAATGTCAGGGAAAATCGTTGCGGTCTGTATTAGTCCGACTAAAGGAACTCCGAAAAAGCCAGTAACCCAAGGCCTGTTAAAAGAAAATTTCGGACTGGAGAATGACGCGCACGCCGGTGATTGGCATCGTCAAATCAGTCTGCTAGCTTACGAGAAAATTCAGGACTTCAACCAAAGAGGTGGACAGGTAACCTACGGCGATTTCGGAGAAAACATAATTGTGGCTAATTTTAATTTGGCCGCTCTAGAAGTAGGTTCACTAATCCATATAAGCTCAGCTCTCCTAAAAATAACACAAAAAGGTAAGGAATGTCACAGCCGCTGTGCCATCTATGATCGAGTCGGGGACTGCATTATGCCCCGAGAGGGCTTGTTTGCCCGAGTGCTAACCGGCGGATACATTCAAAAAAATGACTTAATCTTTATAGAAGAGCAAATATAAGTAAAGCCAAAGATTTTAAAATTAGAACCTTCCGCTCAGCGGATAATTTGACTCCTATAAGGAGTTGAATATGGCAACGCCTAAGGATACACTGAATAATTTACTAAGTGCACTATGTTAACAAAATTACCCCTAAAAGGAGCATCTTTTTCCCCTTTGTTTACTAATTTATCCGTAAAGAAATTAATATATTACTTTAACATTAATTGGTCAACTATCAAGCCTTCCCGTAATTAACTCCTGATGTATTCTGCTATCCTTTTCGTATTCCTTCCTATCATATCTATTATGTATAGTCGATCCTTAAAAAATATTTTAAAACAATCATTAACTCAAGCGTTGTGAGTTCTATTAACATAAAATACAGTCAAAAATCTCAAAACTACTAAATACAAATAAAGTTTTGCCTCTCGCACCTGATTTAAGATGTTCGATAACTGGTTTCATAGCACTACATCATTTTTGGTAGCTACAATCAGATCATAAGTCTTAGTCATCGCTATTAAAGTTTTCAAACTGAACTCATATTTATTGTATTTTTTAACTTTAACTATGCAAATTTTTTAACTTATGTAAACTATAAACTTTATTTTTTTTGCTATTGGATTAAAATATACTCGAAAAGTTTGGATTACTCTTGATAAATTTCTAAATTAACCGCTGGGGGGTTTTGCTTAATTTCGTAAAATAAGATTAAGACAATAATCTTAAGGTGACTCTTAACCTTCTTTATTCCTTTGCTCTTTTTGGAGTTCTTGTAAAAATTAATTATTCTGATAATTTTCTTTCTCTTTTTTTCGTAGCTACGACGTAAAGGAACAATACTATTAAATAAAACTTCTTTCTCAAATGCTTTCTCTTCATGTAATAAAATAGAATCCTTAATTTTTTCTCCACCCCTTAAATTCCAATACGTTAATAAAAATGAGTTAAATTAAATCATATAGTTCATAATTAGTTCATAATAATTATAAAATAAGAATAATTATATATCACTATAAGAGTACGCTATCTTGTTAAAATGGAATTAAGTAACCCGCAATATGCAGTGTTTCAAGCTCTCCAGAGTACAGATAAACTAGAATGTGCACTTAAAGTTTTACACGACAAAAATGCTTTGTTACGAATAGAAAATATTATCTTACGAGGTAAGGTTATTGAACTAGAGACTAAACTAGCGGAAATCCAAAAAATTCCAGCAGCTCATTACCCCCCCCTCCGCCGTTTGATATTAACAATTCCCATCTTATCTCTAAAAACTTAATAAAATCATAATTTTTACTCCAGAACCAAAATTTACGGCTACAGTGTAGAGTTAATTGTTAAATTAACTAAAATATCGTACGACAACAAATTAAACTAATTATTAACCTCAGACGTCTTACCGAATATCGTGAAGCCACCTACCATTGTAAACGTTGTGAAGAGAACTATCGTAGTCAGGTACCATCTAAAATCATTAGTATTAATTTATAGGTTTAAATTTAACCGTCTGCCTGGCTTTTTTATAAAAGCAAGGTCCATATCCTACATCCATCTCGACAGTTTTTTATAGCTATTTGGACCCGGAGTTTTTGAACCACTTTCTTCGCGGTGTTTAAAATATTAACCCTCCGATCGTCAGAAATTATCCAACCAATTTTAATAAAAACTTTTACCGGGTTGCTTGATTTTAATTACTCTTTGGTCTATTACGAATATTTAAAAGACTACCTGGTTCAAGCTCAATTCTATCTAGCTTATTCCATTAGGACCACACGATTTTTATTAGAAAATCAGAACTCAGAAGCCCGAAATTATATGTTAGAACGCCTAAGGCGATTACGACACCTGTTTAAACTTTATTATCGATTCAGAACGGAAGCTGCTGCAATTATCCATAATAATTACAAAAATGCAGAAAATATTTATAAGACTAGGTCCTTAAAGCTACGGAAATAGGAAAAACCAAGAAATTGATCAAGCATTTCCACAAAAAATAGTGATTTATATCTGTACTTTATCACCAGCCTGGAAATTGAGCCTACCAATAACTTAGCCGAGAAATCATTCGTTTTTTTGGTTCTGGATAGGCCCGTCACTTAGGAAATTCGTTCCGAAACCAAGCGTAACTAGTTAGAGCGCATCTAGGCAGATAATATTATCTACACCATGAAAAAAATACTAATTCCCTAGTTTTGTACCAAATTATCAATTCCTTCTATATAAAGCGGGTATATTCTTTACTATTTAAATTGTAAACCTTTAACTATTTTATTATTGCGTTCAATAACGTGAAAATTATTTAACACGAATGCAAAACATTTTAAAAATATTTATTGTAATATCTTCAATAAACATTCGTTGGGAGCAATTTTATTTTTTTACTTTTCTCAACGATACTAAAAATTTATAATATTATTATCTAATTATAATATTAATTCATTAAAATAAACTCTTTTACTCCCCACTACATTAATTAAGCTCTTAAAATATTGATTAATTTTTTAGTTAGTTAGGAAAAATTAACAAAAAAATGAATTATTTTATTTTTATAAATAATTATAATCCATTACAATAAAAAATTCTTTTAAATACAGTTTTAGATTTATTTGGTGACTTAAAAAATCTAATCGTAAAATTTTTCCTTATAAGTATATATTTTAAGCGGAGGAGACCCATAGAGTGTGTTAAACAACAGATTTGAGAGTTAACCATCAAAGGCTCTAGTACTAGTGATAACTAGCTGCAGTAATAAAACCAACATATTGAGAATGTAACAACAGAAATAAAAAAATAAAGATAACGGGTAAGATAGAATATATTATTTTCGGCTAAATATATAAAAAGAAGTAATGATAACCGTGCTAAATTATAAGGTAAGCTTTAGTGACGAGGAATGCTAACTATAAATTAGATAAACATTTATTATGTTAATTCCAGAAACAATAGCAATATTTAACAATTCGATTAGTTTTATAAATTAATTTTTTTAATCTTACATTCATTCGGAGAAATTTTACAATTAAACTTTTTAAATCACCAAACAAATCTAAAACTGTATTTAAAAGAATTTTTTATTGTAATGAATTATAATTATTTATAAAAATAAAATAATTCATTTTTTTGTTAATTTTTCCTGACTAACTAAAAAATTAATCAATATTTTGAGAATTTGACTACTATAATAGAAAGTAAAAGAATCTGTTTCAGCAGATTAATATTATAATTATATAATATTATCGTAAAAATTTTAGAGTCACTAGAGAAGTCAAAAAATAAAATCACTCCCGGCGAATGTATGTTTAATTTTAATACCTGACTAATTTACATAATCATAACCATTTAGTAAAAATTTTGAGAGCAAGTAGAAATCACTGAACCCAACATTAAAATTATTGATGTTTTACTTTTTGCTAATTATTTTATCGTCAGCCAAGGCGGTATTCTATCCGGGCCAGTCAAAAAATGAAAGATTAACGGAGCGTATAAATAATCATATTCTACTTAACGGGCCATAGATTTTTACTACCTCACGCTTAAACCAGCTATTTCCGGCAACATTAAAACGAACTTAAATGTTGCGTTTTTCTAGATTGAATTCGTGGACTGTAACCGGACACCACAAGAAGATTAAAGAAACATGTCAGTTCGCTGTTTTTCAAAATTATTACTAGGTTTATTAAACCTGTTACAAAAAAATTATATCTTTTACAATTTAAAATGAAATATAACGAATACAACTTGGTAAATTTAGTATGTGATATCCTAAAGTAACTTACGACTTCCCCTTTTAAAGACGCAGGCCTTATTTTTTGACTAAATTGTAATTAAAAAGAAAACCCATAAGAACTTCCCAGATAATTAAATCCGGTGTTATCACGTTGGGTGAAGGCGTTGGAATAATGGCTGGCGTCTAGACTCAGGCGGTGGCGATATTCTTCGCCGAAACTAAAACCTAAGCTAGCTCGAAGGTTAAATATGTAATGGCCACCACCAAGATTACGATCCAGAAAAGTATTGTCGGAAATATAAGAAGGGCCAGCACTTAAAGCTAGATAGGGGTGAATAACCTCCCAGTAAGTCAAGGAATAACGCAGGCCTAAAGCAGCAACCAGACCCCAGATACTATCGTTTTTAAAATTTACGCCCTCATCATCGACCGAACTACCCTTCCAGTGACTCAGTCCTAGGTTAGCGAAGGGAGTTAATTGATAATCAGGCTTATCTAGCCAAGGAGCGAAAGAATACTGCCAATAAAGATCAACCGCTTTGGAATGATGGTTACCAACCCCCAGACCAAAACGCAAAGCACCATCTCCGGCAGCAATTGGAGTGATAACTATAAGCGCCAGAAATCCGGCAACCAGAGCGAAAAAAAACATTTTTTGCATAAAGCACACATTCGTCAGAAAGAATTTCACAATTGGATTTTTTACTCACTAAACAAATCTATAAGCGCACCTAAAAGAACATTTTTGTTGTAAAATATATAATTATTTATAAAAATAAGATAACTTGTTTTCTTATTAATTTTTTCTGATTAACTAAAAGCTTGATCGGTGCTTTAGAAGCTTGACTAACATAATGAGAAACAAAAAATCTATTTTAACAGATTGATATTATAGTTATATAATACTATTACAAAAAATAAGTACTACTGGAAAAACAAAACCGTCCCTGGCGAATATTTAATAAAAAGCTATTCCTCAACTAAGGATTATTAAAGATTATACAATTAAAGACTAATAAACAATAAATTTAGGGCGGCCTCCATTGCGGCTCTGGTTATGATTTTCCTGTCTCCAGAAAACTGCCGCCGGTTGGTAAATATACCCCGCCCCGTGGCTACGGCCAACCAAACCAGCCCCACCGGTTTGCTTTGACTACCTCCGTCAGGACCGGCTATACCAGTAGTAGCTACCGCCACCGTCACATCCAGTTTAAGGCGCGCGCCCTCGGCCATAGCCCGGA
This sequence comes from Candidatus Adiutrix intracellularis, assembly GCA_001577715.1. GTDB lineage: Bacteria > Desulfobacterota > Desulfarculia > Adiutricales > Adiutricaceae > Adiutrix > Adiutrix intracellularis. The sequence goes on from LQAA01000071.1 coordinate 12,729, forward strand.
CACAAGACTCACTTACGGCGCCAGAAACGGTTAGAATATCCTCCGACACGCCGAGAAGTTTCGTTTTAAGGCGATCGGAATAAGCAACTACCCCACCCTGAAAATAATCGGAACTACCAACCAAACAAGTTAGGGCGGCAGCTACCCGGCCTCCGGTTAAACTTTCGGCCACCCCCACGCTTTGCCCTTCGGCCCGTAACCTAGTTGCTATTTTTTGCAGCAGTTCCAATTGAGCCGGGTTATAACCCTCTAAAGTCATAAAACCAGCAAAACTAAACGCAGAGCTATTTGGGCATAAAGCCCAGCCATAACATCATCGACCATAACGCCAACCCCCCCGAGAATTTTCTGGTCAACTACATTGATTGGCCAAGGTTTTAGTATATCAAAAAATCGAAAAAAAATAAACCCAAAAATCCAAGCACCAGGATGAGCCGGGATTGCAAACATAGTAACCAAATAACCAGCCACTTCATCTATAACCACCTGAGGATCATCGTGCCGCCCTAAATCTACCTCGGCTCTCTGGGCGGCCCACCAGCCCAGATAAAAAATAACCGCTAGCACGGCTAGTTGTTCCGCCCAGCTTGAATTGACCCAGAAAAAATATAAAGGCAACCCTAAAAGAGTACCACAGGTGCCGGGAGCGCAAGGAGCCAGCCCTAAACCAAAGCCAGTATAGATCAATCGGGGCAAGAACCAGGAGAATCTACGGCGTAAAATCAACTGACTAGTCTCATAAGTCATCACCATTGTCAACTAATTTAATTGAAACGCTAAAACTGAATTCCACCCCACCTTCGGGACGGTTAGTCAGGTTAAGCCACTCCCCAAAATCGCTTACCAACTTTTTAGTCAATTAAAGCTCCAGGTCAAGCCCATCATGTTTATGAATCATGGAAGTATCACCCTGATAAAAAAAACTACTGAGAATCTAAAATAAAGTAATTGAAAGCCAGCCCGTTATCGGAATTAGTGTAGAACAACCAAGGGTTATCCTCTCCTTTAACAATCTTAATCCAAATGATGACTAGACTATTACTGTCATAAATAAATTTTAATAGTGTTATGCGCTAATTTTTTCATAGCCAACACAACAAAATTATAACTATCTTCCAAAACAATATCTAATTCGTCATCCGTTTTTATCGCTAGTTTGACACCTTTTTCTTCAACTCTGCTGAAAAATAACGCATCAGACTTTAAAACAACAACTAAAAGTTTAACTAAGCTATATCGCTAACCAAAAGGTCCACTTCTAAATTGCTTAGAACGATGAGCTATTCAAAATGACGAAAGCGCAATCTGCCTCATTTTTAACCAAGGCCAAATTTTTGTATAGATCTTCATCCAGCAACTCGCTGTCAACAGCCAGATTTAACATCCCGATAATAATGTTCAAAAGCGTTTAGAGTCTATAACTGATTGTTAGAAAGGAATTTATTTTTAGCTTTAGTGACTAATTCGGCCTCCAACTGAGCCTTGTCCAAAAAACTTCCGCATCACGCTCTCCGCCGGGGGAAGGGGGGGGGACGAAAACAGTCTTTAATAAAATTGAATGGCCGTGAACTCTGCGTAAGATACCTAGGCCGATGTCTCCAAAGCCAGTTTCTAACCGTTTAGGACTTCATCGCATATAAGCCAACCGTTAACCCGCTTACCCCCCATTAAAATTTCATAAAATTCCGCCCACACTGCAATGCTGAATTGCGTAGACAGAAAATTACCATATTTAAAGATACTTTTAACCTCCACCATATTTTCATAGCTAAAAGTAGTGGCCCAAATTTTATTAACTAATTACAAGTTGTTACCCCGTCAACAATTGAAGCCAGGAAGGTTATATACCTAAAAAAATCAAAAACAGTCCCCACCGGCCGATACTTCTGACTATTTTCCTTAGTGTTAGCGAGCATAAATAAACTAATCCACTATTTCAGTAAAACGCTAACTGGCTTAAGGCCATAGGGTGAACCCTGTTCAATAGCCGTGAGAACTGCGCCACCGCCAGTGAAAAAATAGTAAGAAGGATCGTCCAAAGCCTGAAGATAAAGGCCGGGTTGAAGATTCTTCAATTCCGTCCGACGTATCGCCGCCGCCGAACAATTTTAGAGCTTTTTTATTAGCCCCGATTAAACCATACACACGGCGGCTACCATCGCCAAAATTGGGGGTAAGCCCATACAGCATTACAAAATAGTTTTAGCCGCCGCCAATGGACCCCGAATCGCCAGATCATCAAAGATTCAGAGGCGACATCTAAGAATATCAATGTTGACTAGGCACGAATCGGAAACCTTAACCACTCGC
>LQAA01000072.1 GCA_001577715.1 Candidatus Adiutrix intracellularis
CCGAGCCAGTTCCACATCTTCATCATCTACCCCAGCCACCTTAATCCCATATTTAGCTGAAAGAAAAGCGTTATAAATAACCCCACCTAAAATAAGCTGATCCACCTGATCATAAAGTTTATTTAAGGGGCCAATTTTAGTATCGTATTTAGATCCGGCCACCACAGCCACAAAAGGAGCCTCAGCTTTAAGAACTCGGCCTAAATTGTGCAGTTCCTGCTGCATTAGAAATCCGGCGCAACTAGGCAAGGCCTGGGCCACGTCGTAAGTAGAAGCGTGGGCCTGCCAAGAGCCGAAAGCCTCATTAACGTAAAGATCAGCCGTAGATGCCAGTTCGGTAGCCAAAGTTTGGGTCTTGGTATCTTTGGATTCCTCACCAGCGAACCAACGAGTATTAGGCAGGTAGAGTCCCCCTATTTTACGCTCCTTAAGCTGTTTAAGAAGGGGAGCCATAATCTTATCGTTTAAACTGGAGATACCCCAGACCGGATCGACAGGCAATTCCGGAATTACTAGCTCAGCCTTAAGTTTGCGATTAAGGTAATCTACAACCGGGGTAACAGCGGTGCCAAGGCCGCTTGTAATTTGGCCGGTTTTTTTATCTCTAGTCCGGCCGATATGAGTCATCAGAATAGGGTAGCCGCCCCTGGCGGTAATATAATGAATTAAGCCAAAAGTGGAATCGAGGCGAAAAGCATCTTTGATCACGCCTTTTTCCACAACATTGTGATCCACTCTGGCCAGAACGACCTTACCTTCTAAATCAAAATTCTGAATAACCGCTAGGTTGAGTTCTATCGCCATAAAATATTCTCCTTAAAAAAATAGACTATTAATTACTGGCCGTTGAACCCGGCTCCACACCAGGGACAGAATTTAAAGTCGGAACTAGTCAGCTGCTCATGGCAATTGTGACAGACTAAAGTCATCTCTTCGGCACAATAAGGACAATAAGTAAAACTTTTAAACCAATTCCGCTGTTCCGGGGTAAGTTCGGCAATTTTTTCGGTACAGTCAGTTTCCTGGCAGATTTTATCAATACTGCTAGTTAAATTATCGCTCATAAGGCATCCTTTCGGTAAACCAAAATATCTAACTTTTAATGATACACCATTAACCAGCTAAAAAAAAGGGGGTTCTCAGGAGTGGTTGTGGCTATTGCAGCTCAAAAGACCGGCCGCCGCCAAGAGTTCCCTCACCAACACTATTTCTATCAATTCTAAGTATTCGTAAAAGACGAAAATAATGTCCAGGACATTAAAAAGAACCTTAGCCCCAGCCTCAAATCTATCATCGGCCTCAAAAAAATAACCTGTACCAGAAGAAAAAGCAGAGGCTTAAAGAGCCACGACTACCCCCCAAAAAAAAAGACCTCCCCCTCGTTAAAGCCATTAAAATTTTAGGCTACCTCGTAAAACAACTCATACTCGTCACCGAATTTTTTCGTCAGTAGATAATCAGATTGTCGCTGAAGTTACCGCTAAGGAGACCACCCCAGTTAGACGGTCGATGGGTACAACCTAGCCGGACAGTTCACCTCACCCCCGACCCGTCAAATAATGAACCACAAACACCCTGATGATCTAGATAAATCCTAGCTGTCCGCCAGGTTAACAACCGTATCAATAATAAGATGATTACGACCGGAAAAGCTAATCTAAACCCAACCCCTAATCTCCACAGTCAGACTCAGAAACGTAACCTAGACGGCCAAGTTAATTCTAGATAAGACGTTAATTTAATTACAATAATATTGTTAACAATTTTTGACTATCTTAGCGTGAGGCATCGGTGAAAAAACCTCATGGTTATTTCAGACTGCCAACTGGCTAATTTAAAAATATTACCTCAAAAATTTAGAAAAGTCTATTAAATATCGAAAACTTTAGTAATTCTCATTTTAGCACATTTTGTACTGAGTCTATCAGAACATACTTATTTTTATCTTAAATTATGTTAAAATATACTTATAAAATAATGGAGAGATATATAGTCAATCCTCAAAGTATATTAATTACTTGAGTTTAAATTAATTAACCATATTAATTATAATATAATTTCAACCATATAGGGCGGGATTACCTTAAAATTCAGTCGAAAGAGTCTCTTCTTCGAAGGATATATGAGAATATCATCACAACAACCGGAGCAAAATATTCTGTTCAAGAGAGACTTATTAGAGCAAATCAATCCTCGAGAGGCTTACTCGTAATCGGCTGAGAAAATACCATGGAATCTCTTAGAGCAGGAGCTTTAAAAATACTATTCCTACCAGAGACGTCCAGCTAAAAACATTCGTTTAATTTACGGGTTATTAACTATAAAACCACTTGAAGATTTAAGCGATGATCAAGTTATTCAAGATATGGATACGCGATCCCTACTTTTAATATATTTATGGAAAAAATAACTTTTTATTGGACCACACCTTGTATATCATCTAATTTAACTCATTTTCGTAAACGAATTGAGACTAAAGAGTTAGTGGCTAATTTAGAAATTTATTAACAATAATTCAAGCTTTTTAAGCATACTTTGGTCGAATAGTAAAAATACAAAAATAAAGTTTACAGTTTACACAAGCCGAAAATACTCTACATAGTCAGAGGTAAATAAAACATAAAAAATATGAGTTCAATTCGAAGAGTTCAATAGCGATGACTAAAACTTAAGATATAATTGTAGCTACCAATTTTTAACCGGAACCTTTTATGATGGTAAATGCCTGATGATATAATCCAACAAATAACTAAATTTTTAACTATAAATTAGATTTAAGAATTTATAACTACGGTTATCAAAATCGTAAAATATTTGAAAAAGTCTAGGTATTAACACCAAAAAATCAAAGTCAAAAAATTAGCGACCCTAAAAAAAAAGAACATAGTCTAATAGAATTAGTTATCAGATATATTAAATCGAATTGTCGGTTATTTCGAATTTTCCTGAAAGGTACACTGAGAGATAAAATCAACGCCCCAATGACTACTTCCGCTTTCAACTTCGATAAATAGATGCGAGATGATAAAGTTTTATTTACATCTGATAGTGTTAAGATTTTTAACTACATTCTATACTAAATAAAACCCCCAACGCCTGGAGTTAATACTGTTTAAAACTATTTTAAGGATCATCTATATGTCCTTAACTTCGAGAGTAGGCTGAAGAAACGTCAGATAAATATTTCAGTCAGAATACTTATTATTCCATATCCAATATATGTTTAATAGTACTATCTACTTTTTTCGTACAGAATTTTTCTTTCCTGACCCACCAGCGTACTCTTCAAGAACTACATAGTCGTTCTAATTTGTAAACTTTTTATAACCGTTCGTGGTGATTATTAAATAAGATATAATTATATATTAACGTGAACTAACCACTCACAGGACGTGTTTTTATAGGTAAAAGTTTACAAACTAAGTAATAAAACCAGAATGAATTCCCTAAATAAGGATCCTATCAAGTTATTGGTAGGCTCAATTTCCGGATTTTAGCTATAAAACACAGAATAGATAGTTAAAACAGCTTACATTCTGAACCAGTGACAAGGCCGAAACAGACATCGCAATCATCCCAAAGGCTTAATCTACAGCTTCGGGCTTCCAAATTCTAATTTTTTAATAAAACCGTGCGCCCTTAATAAAATAAGTTAGACAGAATTAAATTTGGGCTGGGTAACTATATTAAATACTTGTGATAGACTGAATAGTAATCACCGCCGAGCAATTTGGCAAAATCTTTCCCCAAAATTAATTGAAGAATCTCTAAGTATCGCTAATTAATATTCTAAATACCGCGAAGAAAGCGACCTAAAAAATCTAAGTCCAAAAATAACGATTATTTTTTGTGTCCAGTTTCGTCTATATTTAATAAGGACTGTTTAGGCGGAGTATCCAAGGCCTCTTCACACAGGAACCTTTAAAGTAGTGGAAACTTTCTTTAAGATATTATTTATTTTTCTACGGTTGATAGGGCCTTCCAATACTTCGGCTACAAAAGGCTGCAAATCGGCTACAAAAGGCTGCAAAAACGAGTATGAGGTATGGGCCTTCTCTTTTAAAAAACCGGACAACCGGCTAAATTCGGACCTATGAACCCAGCGCTAATGAGACTCACACCCTAATTGTGCTCCGACTTTATACTTTTGCCACGCTTCTTTTATTGATAGAGATTAGTAATATCAAACGATGGAGGCTTTGATGGGTTACTAGAATTCCTTCAGGCTCCAGCCGGTTTAGTTTCCAGTTCGGTAACTTTATCCCATAAGGTAGCATTTTCTACCTATAATAGAGTAATCTAGTTACGTAAAACTTTAAACCTACATTCTAGTTTATCAATATACTAGAGAGCTTAAAATACTGTATTTT
>LQAA01000073.1 GCA_001577715.1 Candidatus Adiutrix intracellularis
ACTGGAGGCATCAAAGTATAAGCTATCGCAGAAACAAGAAGACCCTTAAAGGTAGGAAGATAACTGGCGTCATTAAGTACAGGGTCTATGGTATAAGATGGGCTGTCAGGGACACGGACATCTCTATTAAACAATCCGGGAGTATGATAAATAGCAGAAACTGTAAAAACAACACCTACAAGAGCAACCACCGCAACATCTATCGCCTTCCCATTTCTGCTGAAAGCTTCAGGCTGTTTATTAGCTTTATGCGAAAATACGCGAAGCCATTGTAGCTGCGTTGGGGAAGCGTTCAAACTGTTTATTAGCTTTAGGCGAAGCAGAAGTATCAGACTGGCTATTAACTTCAGACGAAGCAGAAGCATTAGGCTGGCTATTAACTTCAGGCGAAGCAGAAGCCTTAGGCTGGCTATTAACTTCAGGCGGAGCAGAAGCATTAGGCTGGCTATTAACTTCAGGCGGAGCAGAAGCCTTAGGCTGGCTATTAACTTCAGGCGGAGCAGAAGCCTTAGGCTGGCTATTAACTTCAGGCGGAGCAGAAGCCTTAGGCTGGCTAACAGTCTCAGACGAAATAGAAGCTTCAGTCTGGTTAACAACCTCAGGCGGAGTGGAAGTTTCAGACTGGTTTAATCCAGATACAGGACTACTCTTTAATTTTCCGCAACCTGCAAAAGACGTCAGCAGGAAAGCGAATATTATATATACAGATATTATCCTCGTCATTTTGACAGGAGAGGGAGAAGAGAGATTTCTTTTCATTCTTATTTTTTACTAAATCTAAAGACTTTAAAAAAGCTTTAAGATAAAAGCATTATCATTTTTAAGTATTCGCATTCTGAATTTCGGCTGTTAGACGCAGAATTTCGGCGTCTAGCCGATCAATTTCGGCTTCGTAAAACCCGATTCGAGCTACTTGAATCTGGTTTCGAAGCTGGCTTCCGCTTACTGGAAGATGTCTGTTAGTTCTTAGACAACACTGGGTTGCGATTGATATTCTTTCTGTTGAACGACGATAATAATAAACATCACCTATACCAACAACAACAACAACACCGCCTATCCAGTACCACTTGTTATCATTCCACTGCCTGCAAATCCACTCTTTCCAGCTTTCTTTTTTCGTTAAATCTTTAGCATCAACCTCAGGAGGATTAGAAGCTTCAGGCTGGTTATTAACCTCAGAAGAATTAGAAGCTTCAGGCTGGTTTAATCCAGGTACAAGACTATTCTTTAATTTTCCACAACCCGCAAAAGAAGTCAGCAGGAAAGCGAATATTA
>LQAA01000074.1 GCA_001577715.1 Candidatus Adiutrix intracellularis
AAAACATCTGATTAAAATCAGGGAATTGGGCTTAAAATTAGGTCTTAACGACGAAGAAATTTTGCCTTATGGGCATTATGTGGCCAAGGTTGATTACGCAAAGGCCTTAGAACGTCTGAAAAACAAACCCGATGGTAAATATGTTGACGTAACTGCTATCACCCCGACTCCTCTGGGTGAAGGTAAATCTACCACCACTATGGGATTAGTTCAGGGGCTAGGTAAACTAGGTCTCAATGTCACTGCGGCCATTCGTCAGCCTTCCGGCGGCCCTACTATGAATATCAAAGGTTCGGCGGCCGGCGGTGGTATGAGCCAGTGTGTCCCTCTGACTCCTTTTTCTTTAGGGCTTACCGGCGATATTAATGCCATTATGAACTCCCATAACCTGGGAATGGTAGCTCTGAATTCCAGAATGCAGCATGAGCGAAACTACGATGACGCCACCTTAGCTAAACGCGGTCTGAGGCGCCTCGATATAGATCAGACTCGCGTAGAATATGGTTGGATTATTGACTTTGCAGCCCAGTGTCTACGGAATATTATCATTGGTATTGGCGGCAAACAGGATGGCTACATGATGCAGTCTAAATTCGGCATCGCCGTCAGTTCCGAAATCATGGCTATTCTGGCCGTGGCTAAAGATCTTAAGGATATGCGCGAACGCATTGGTAAAATGGTTTTGGCTTACGACAAAAAAGGTAGCCCGGTAACTACTAGCGATCTAGATGTGGCTGGGGCCATGACTGCCTGGATGGTTGACGCTCTGAATCCAAACTTGATGCAGACCTTAGAAGGGCAGCCTTGTTTTGTTCACGCTGGCCCCTTTGCTAATATCGCCATTGGTCAGAGTTCTATCATTGCTGATCGTCTGGCTCTTAAATTGAGCGATTACCATGTTACCGAGTCCGGTTTTGCCGCTGATATCGGTTTTGAAAAATTTTGGAATCTGAAATGCCGTTTTTCCGGTCTGGTGCCTAACGCCGCTGTAATTGTAGCTACGGTCAGGGCTCTAAAATGCCATGGAGGTGCCCCCATACCGGTTCCCGGTAAGCCATTGCCCGAAGAGTATAAAAAGGAAAATGTTGGCCAAGTTGAAAAAGGTTGTGCTAATCTTCTGCATCATGTAGCCACCGTTAAAAAAGCCGGTATAAGCCCGGTGGTTTGCATTAATTCTTTTGTCACCGATACCAAGGCCGAGATAGAGGCTGTTCGCAAAGCCTGTGAAGCCTATGGCGCTCGTGTGGCCGTT
>LQAA01000075.1 GCA_001577715.1 Candidatus Adiutrix intracellularis
GCGGGGCGGGTTATCGGACTAGATTTAAATCCAGTTACCCAAGAGAAGGTTTGGCCGCCGCAAGTGAGCCTTTATCAGGCTGATTTATTAGAGGGAATACCGGAGGCTGTGATCAGAGCCGGACCTTTTGATTTGATTTTATCAGATCTTGCGCCTCGGACTACGGGCCGACGTGAAGTGGATCAGGCCCGTAATTTAGAATTATGCCACCAAGCCTGGAATTTAGCTGAGGGTTTGTTGAAGCCCGGTGGTCACTTTCTCTTCAAAATATTTCAAAGCCAGGAAGGAAATGTTTTTATTTTAGCTTTAGCTTCTAGTTTTACTAAAATTATCCGTCTTAAACCTAAGGCTAGTCGAAGTACCAGTTCAGAACTTTTTATTTTGGCCCGTTTTTTTAAGAATAATAGCGTTATATCAAAAGGTTGACAACCCGGGCGGCAGCGCAGGCCGCGCCGTAGCCGTTATCTATATTAAAAACGCTTAGACCCGGGGCGCAGCTTATTAACATGCTGTTAAGAGCTGTAAGGCCGTTTTGAGCCTGACCATACCCTACTGAGGTGGGAACGGCAAAGATTGGACGTGGAGTCAGGCCAGCCAAAACTGAGGCTAAAGCTGCGTCGAGCCCGGCGATTACAATAAGAATTTTATGAGAGTTGACTTCGTTCAGGCGCGAAGTTAGTCGCCAAAGCCCAGCAACACCGCTATCTTCAAAAACAGTGTGAGCTAGACCAAGATATTCCAAAGTCCGAGCTACTTCCCAGGTGACAAACGCATCGGCTGAACCGGCCGAAATTATGGCTATATTAGCTTTAGAGTCTCGTTTAGGCAAAGGGTTATGGAAAGCGGTTCTGGAGATAGGATGATAATCCAGTTTTCTTTGGGCCTCAGGGTTAAGTTTGACCCAAATCTCCGGTTCCAAGCGGGTGAAAAGGAGGGAACGATTCACTTCGCTACCGTAATCTTGTATAAGTTTTTCTAAAATGCTAATTGGTTTGCCTTGGCAGAAAACAGCTTCGGGAAAACCGATGCGTTCTAAGCGGTCGTGATCAAATAAAATTCCGAGCTCAGGGTAATCCATGACCGACTCCATTCGATTTCGTTTAATCCTCATTAATCATAAGTAAATTATAATGTTTTAGCTTTAAGAGGTCAAGCTGGATTATTCTAAATGACCGATAAGTAATATTATGTAAACTAAAAAAAATAGAATTATTTTCTGGCTTGCTGTATTGAAAATGATCAAAGAATAGGAGGTTTAAAATATGTTTGAACAATCAGATATCCGGCACTTAGCTATTATGGTTTTACCGATTTTATCAGCTTTAACTGTCCATGAATACGCCCACGCCTTAACCGCTCATATTTTGGGTGATGATACGGCTAAAAACGCAGGTCGCTTAACTTTAAATCCCCTACCCCATCTAGATTTTTTCGGTATCTTGATTCTTTTTTTATCGCAACTAGCGGGTTGGGCTAAACCAGTACCCATAAATCCAGATAATTTTAAAAACCCGGCTTGGGGTATTTCCTTAGTCGCTCTAGCCGGTCCGATTATGAATTTTTTGGCGGCTCTGATCCTGACTTTGGGATTTAAAATCTTATATTCTTTAAATTTTTTTAATATAATTCCCTCCGGCTTAACTGAAGATATAGCTCTAATTGTAGCTTTAACTATTTTTATTAATATTTCCCTGGGAGTATTTAATCTTTTACCTCTACCGCCTTTGGATGGTTTTAAAGCTGTTTCTTCTTTTCTACCACCGCGGTGGATTTTTTTAGCTAACCGCTATAATTTGATATTCTTTTTCGTCCTTTTACTCCTTTCCGTTACCGAAATATTAAGCGGATTCATTATGCCTCTAATAAATTTCATATTTCAGTTAATCGCTGGCTAATAGTGACTGATTCTTTTAGTAAAGCTTCAAATTTACGACACTCATTTAGATCTTTTACTTCACCTTGTTCAAAAAAAACGAGGTGGACTTGATTGATATTTTTCGTGGCGCTTATTACCGCCCAATATCCGAAATATCTGGATATAATAGAGGTTATAAATCTAGAAATAGTCACAGAGTTTCTGGTCATGGCCGTCACTCTTACCCAGATTAAATCTAGGCTATTATTACCTCGAGGAGAAGGTGAAGATCTAGACGGAGAGACTGTTAACCAATTGAAGTCAACTATAGTTGGCTCTTTTCTAGCTCATTTAGAAAAGAGATAATTAAACTTTATAGACGGTAGCCCATATTTTAGGTTACCGCCAGTTTTTAAACAGCGATATTTTCACTAGAGGAGCTTAGGCTTGCTCGATGAAAATAGTTTACTTTTAATTAGCGCTACTCTTATCGAGACCTCACTTATTAACCTAATAAAATTTTTTTGACGGCTCTATAAAAATAATTTTAACTATATGAATTAAGGTTTAGAAAAAATAATGTTGAGTTTCCTAGTTATTTTGGAACCAGCCCGGTTAGGAGGGGTTACATCTTTATTAAGATTTAGCCAGAGAAGGAAAACTTTTAATATTTCTGGTTCTCCCCTAGGTTTAGAATAGTTGAGGGTATTAAGGATAGATTCATTTCATAATTGCCCCGTGGGCCCCTGAAGAGACATCACGGGTATAGCGAGCCGCATAGCCGGTTTTTATTTTTGGTTCGAATTTAGGCAAGAAGGCCCGTCGCTGTTCTAGTTCTGTAGCCTCAACTTTAAAATCTAAAACCCGATTGGGTATATCAATTTCTATTAGGTCACCTTCTTCTAGAAGGGCGATGGGGCCACCTTCGGCCGCTTCAGGAGAAACATGGCCTATGACCGCGCCTCGCGAGCCCCCGGAAAAACGACCATCGGTGATCAAGGCCACATCCTCTCCCAATCCTAGGCCGATAATAGCCGCAGTAGGAGTTAACATTTCCCTCATGCCGGGGCCGCCCTTAGGACCCTCATACCGAATCACCACCACATCGCCAGTTTTGATGCGGCCGGCTAGAATGGCCTCTGTCGCTTCTTCTTCACTATTGAAAAGCCGAGCCGGGCCAGTGTGTTTGAGCATAATGTCAGCCACTGCAGATTGTTTTACTACTGCACCGTCCGGGGCTAGGGAACCATAAAGTACGGCTAAACCACCCTCTTTATGGTAGGGAGTGGTTACCGATCTGATAATGACTCCGTCATTTATTCCTGGAGCTTTATCCAAACTGTCACCCAAAGGATGGCCAGTAACCGTTAGCGCTTCTGGATTGACTAAGGCCGCTGCCGCCAGTTCTTTCATTACCGCCATAACTCCGCCCACTTCGTTTAATTCTGTTAGGTGGTGAAGTCCCCCTGGAGATAAACTTACTAAGTGAGGTACCTTTCGACTGAGTTCATTTATAGATTTTAAAGTGAAAGCCACCCCGGCTTCGTGAGCTAGAGCCGGGACATGTAAGGTAGTGTTGGTAGAGCAGCCTAGAGCCATGTCTACGGCTAGGGCATTTTGAAAAGCTATGGGTGTTGCTAGGTCGCGGGGCCTTAAATTAAGACTCAAAATATTCATAACCGCTTCCCCGCTAAGTTTGGCCAACCGGATACGATCGGCGGAGACAGCTGGAATAGTGCCATTACCAGGTAGGGCCAATCCAAGGGCCTCACTGAGGCAATTCATACTGTTAGCCGTAAACATGCCGGCGCATGAACCTGGACCAGGGCAGGAGTGCCCAGCTAAATCTTCTAATTCTGCCTCGGAAATTTTGCCAGCAGCCTGGGCGCCTACAGCTTCAAAAATAGTTATAAGATCAGTAGTTTTATTCTTATAGCGCCCCGGTAGCATAGGGCCGCCGGAAACAACTATAGCCGGGATGTTGAGTCGTAAAGCCCCCATCAGCATACCTGGAGTAACCTTATCACAGTTAGGTACAAGTACTAAAGCGTCAAAGGGATGGGCGGTAGCCATAACTTCAATTGAATCGGCAATGAGTTCACGGCTCATCAGGGAATATTTCATGCCCACATGGTTCATGGCTAAACCGTCGCAGATACCTATACTGCCAAAACGAAATGGCGTTCCACCAGCTGAACGAATTCCAGAGCAGACGGCTTCGGCCACTTTATCTAGGTGAAGATGACCGGGAATTATTTCATTCCAGGAATTAGCCACGCCGATTAAGGGGCGGTTTATTTCATCATTAGTTAATCCCAGGGCTTTTAAAAGGCCGCGATGGGGCGCACGAGTCGGTCCTTTAGTCATATGGTAGCTTCTCATAAATTACTCTTTCTTAATTGGCCTTATTAGTCTAGATATGGCCCCTATTTTGATTAAATTTTTTAATAGTATATCCAGGACTTGGGTGTTACTGGCGTAAGATCTACTTTCGTAGGGCCCAAAAAAACAGTGTTCTAGACTTGTTGAAGATAAGTCGACCTAAGTTAATTTATTCATAGGATTCTCCACTGTAATTACTTAGTAAGATAGGCGTAAATTTAGTTTGATACTTCCGGCGCTATTTTATTTAAAAAATCTTATTTAAAATACCTAGTAACTAGTTCCATTATACTACGTCGTTTTTTGTATTTTCTATTTTTTTGTTTTTTAGGGCTATTAATTTTTTGACTTTAATCTTCTAGTGTTAATATTTGGACCTCTTCACCTATTTTACTATCTTTATAACATTAAGCACAAATCTCTAGATTTAGTTTATAGTTCATTTTTATGACTGGTTGTTGAAGTGCATCTTTAAGCGTGTTGCTATTATATAGATCTCAATCAAAGAAATTGGTAGTTACAATTATATCGTGGATCTTAGTTACCGTTATCAAAACTTTCGAACCCAGCTTATATTCTTTTTTTATAGCTATCATATAAAGAAAAGACTGTAAATAGCACTATCTTCCAAAGGCGAGTTGTTACTTTCCCAGATGTTTACAACTTAGAATCAGCTGGGAAAGTAACTTTTTTTTCTTGAAAGGTGCTGTCAAAGAGAACTTTTTTCTTAAATACCTTCTCTTCATACAACAAAATAGAAGCTTTGAAAAACTTTTCTGACCTTTCGACTTCAATGCGTTAAGAAAAATTAGTTAAATTAGATAACGCGTAAGTTACGGTCCATTGAAAGGTTATCCTTCCACAAAAAAATATTGAAAGTAAGTATTATATATCTACTCTTAAATAACTTAATCATTGCTCCACCCTTTAAGTTATTTTGCAATTAAAGTGCTTAGCACTATTTTACGAAAAATGACTTAATTTTGTAATATACTGTCATCATGCTTCTGTATCCAAGTTAAAACTCGCCATCTTATAGTTAGTAGGTCAAAAGTGTGAGCCTCTATCTAAATGCGTCTTTGGTGATTTTAGGGTCAACTTATCTTATTTGAAAAATTTGTGGTTTGTTGTTTTCAAAATATAGTTAAAAAATAACACCCTCAAGATACTCAATAGGGCTATTAAGATCGATAAACAGGGACAAAAATAACTGCTAATTTCCCCGTGGGTATAACCAATATTAGAGAAATTCGTTAAGGTACAGGCCGATTATCCTTTTATAATTTCAGATGCTTTCCTATGAGCGGGCCTGGGTATGCTATCCGACAGTCAGGGTGGTTTTTATTATGACCACTGGAAACTTTACTACACCTATATCGAAAATCTCTATGTTCTTTATAACACGCACACTTAAGAAAACTTACTATTACTAAAGAAAGTGATGGACGAATTTAGATAGGGGAAATAATTCTATCATTTAAATACTCTAATAAAAGAATTAAAAACGCTGGTGGACGCCTAAATCCCTTGGAAGTTGATAAATAGCAGGACAATTATCGGAGAATTCTGCAAAATACTAAGTTAAAAGACCCAGAGACAGTGTAATTACTAGGTAAAATAGAACAGATGGATTAGTCAAAACTATACAATCTTTTAGTGCGGCTACGAAATTATAAAGATAATACTCTTTAATTTATGATTCGTAAAGACGTGTCCTTTACTAATAACCTGACCGAGCAGTAAAAAGAGTCAGGATGCTTCAGAACCTGGAATGGGGCGAAAATATTTTGCCGCAGTAGAAGCTATATCTCTATACGTTGTAAAAATAATATCCCCCCCTCTGAGGCTCTCAATTTACTCTTCTATGAAAAATTTCCTGATTTTATCTTCTCATTAACTGACTTAGCTGAGTAGTTACGAGAAAAGAGCGGTCAGGACCAGAGATATATCGACTTTAAGATTGATATTATAGGTCTTAAGTCCTAGATTAGGGTAAGCACCGTCGGTAAAACAGAGTCTTCTGTAAAAAGAATGGAAGTATAGTTAGATGAAGGTGAGAAGATGGAAAAATCTGAATAATAGGCTAGGGACCGTAACTGTTGTCATTGCATTCATTTTTAGAGCAAAGCTGATAAGCATCTTTCTGATCATCTATTTTATCTACTCGAATCTGGAAACGATTAGTTCTTCAACGAGCTGATCCGCGGCTAGATTTAAAAATTCCTGAGGGTAATAGAAGTTTAGACGGATTATATTTTAGGATATAAGGAACCAAAGGAAATTGATAACAAATTAGGCTTAGCTCTGTCCGACCACTACCAGGGGGAGGTTAGCCAGAGGGATAATAGCTCGGAAAATCGCCTTTATAGTTTTAGTTAATCTGGGAATGACTCGTTCAAGAACATTTAAAGTAGCTTCTAGAGTTATAGTAGTATTGAATAATCTAATACCAATATTTATAATCACTAGATTATAGCTGTCTCAATTCACCAATTTTATCAGGGGTGACTTATAATTTCGCGGCTGTCAGTTGTAACTAAAAGAGGAGTAATGCTATAGATAAACTCCACTAGACAGGTAACTATAATTGGGCCGGAACGATCTTCGCATTAGCCCCTAGCCGCCTTAGTGGATGTAATTATAGTTATATTTTTGTATTGGTTAAAACATTATTTATTTTCCCAGTCAATAAAAAAGAAAGTTCGGCCTCTGTTGCTTATTTTATGCTTTATTATAAAAATAACGCTAAAAACGATCGATAACTTTTACAGCGTTTACTTTATATCAGTGAGCCTTAGTCATTACTAAGGTTTTCAGCGATAATAAGATCGTCATCAATTATTTCAATTTGTTCATCTTGTTCCAGATAGACAGGTTCGTGAATTTGAAGGTTGTCATGAGTTATTACGCCAGAGGCAATTTCACGAAGGGCTAGAACAATTTCCTTGTTTTTACGGTCACTCATGGGTGGAGCGCCTTTTTTTAATTGCCGGGCTCTTTCCGCAGCCAGATGTACTAGAACAAAACGATTTTCTACTTTTTCTAAGCAATCTTCAATAGTTACTCTGGCCATTAAAACTCCTTAATTTAATTTTTTAATTTAGTTGATTGCGTCTTTAAGGGCCTTAGCGCTTTTAAATTTTACAGATTTGGAAGCTGGTATTTCAATAGGGGCTAGAGTTTTTGGGTTATGACCTTTTCGGGCTTCTCGTTTAACAATGATAAAGTTGCCCAAGCCGGCTAGAGCTATGCCTCCCCTATTTTTAATCTCATCAATTACAAGTTCAACTAAAGTGCTTAAAACTTGGTCGGCCTTAGCTTTCGTAATGTTATTTTTTAATGCGAGCTTAGCGACTAGTTCCGATTTAGTCATGTTACAACCTTTCTTTTTTCTTTGAGCTGGAATTGCCCACTTCCGGCTAAAATTATTTTAAAAAAACTAAACCAGCCCACCAGGGTGGGGACGCTCAAATAAAATTTTTGAGCCGAAGTTAATTGGACAACAGTTAATATATTGCCTATTTTTGGTTAACCGGTCAAGTATAATTTTTCGGTCTGGTTTTAAAGTCTAAGTTAGGGTCTCTGATAAAGTTAAGAGCTTATATAAATGTAAACCGCTTAAAATAGTTAATCCGTTACTTCGTCACGGCTAGCTATTGAAATAAAGTGCCTATGCGCCAAAAACTGTGGCCCGTAGAAGTTCTAATTTTCCTAGAAAAATAATATTTTATGTTACTTATATTTATAAGTGTTAGGTCTATTACTTAATAATTTACTTATAAAGCACCCATATAAATTTGGAACAAGTTAGAGTTTGAGCTGGTTTAAGTTCGCTTAGAGCTTGGCTCATGAGTGGGTAGAGTTTAGTTCTCATGATTAAAGCTACTGGTCGGCCAGTGGCTAGTTCTTGCTTGATACGAACGGCAGCGTCAGAAAAGGTGTCGGCGTATCGATGTTCGCCTTCAGGAAAATTAAGGCCGTAGGCGAATTCGCCCTGGCCGGAAAAAAGTATGAGATCATCCCGTTGGTAGTGCCAGGAGGCCGCTGCTAAAGACGATGCATCAGCAATAACGAGGGACTCGGGTGGGGTAAGGGGGACGACTTTATGCAGTAGAAGCGAAGGGACTTTGCCAGTTTCGATGGTAGTCGGAAGAGCATAAAAACAGGCCAGGAACAGTGGAATAAGAGAGAAGGCTGAAAGTATAATCGCCTTAAGACTGTTAGATTTTATTTTAAATGATTCAGATGAGAGAAAAAGTCCTAAGGCGCTTAGACTAAGGGCGGCTCCTAGAACCCAGGTTTTAGGATCAGACCATAATTCGGTACGTAGATCATCCGGGCAGAAAAAAGGTAGCCATACAGCTAGAGTTGCTCCGGCCGATACTCCCAGAACTATAGAGGTAATTTTAGCCGAGCGCTTCAGGTCTAATGATGGCGTTAAATCAAAAATAGCATCGGCTAAAATAATGGCTAGAGGGGCGTAACAAGGTAAAATATAAGTTAAAAGTTTACCACCGCAGGCGGAAAAAAATATAAAGGGTAATAACAGCCAAGTTAAGCTGAAGTGGGTGAGACTATCACCGGTGTTGAGTTTGCTTGTGATCTGGCCTAAGGCAGTGGGCAGAAAAAAGAACCAGGGTAAAGCTCCTAGAGGGAAGAGAGGCAAAAAAAACCAGAAAGGTTGCTTATGCTGGCCGTCGACAGGGTTAAGAAAGCGTTGAACGTGTTCGACCCAGAAAAAATAAGACCAGAATTCTGGATTACTATGATTGAGAGCTGGAATTAGAGGCAGAATGACCAACATGGCGGCGGCCAGGGGTATCAGACAAAAGAAAATAAGTTCTTTAAAGCGTCTTTGCCAGAAGATCCAGGCGGTAATGGAGAGTAGAGGAATAACGAAACCGGTAAACCCTTTAGTTAAAACGGCCCCGGCGCAGGCTACCCCGGACATGGTTAGCCAGATAAAACGTAGCAAGAGTTGCTTTTTTCCCAGGCTCATAAAAAATAAGACCATAGATAAAGTAACCCAGAAAGTGAAGACAGAGTCTAAAACGGCGAAGGTGCTTATGCCGAAAACTTCAAAAAAGGTAAGATAAATAAAGGCTGTACCCAGAGCTCGGCGACGATCTTTTAGACGGCTCATCAGAAAAAACAGAGTAAGGGCAACCCCGGCAGCGGCAAGGGCGGCGGGTAATCTCACCGCCAGAGGGGTTAGACCGAAGGCGATGAGAGATACGGCACTTAGCCAGTAAGCTAAAGGTGATTTTTCATAATAACGTAATCCGGCCTGTCTTAGTTTAGTCCAGTCACCGCTAGCCACCATTTCTCTAGGAATTTCAGCGTAGCGAGTTTCGTCCGGTTCAAATAGGGGCCGGTGACCCAAAGGTAGGATATAGACTAGGGCAAAAAGAAGCGCCAGAGCTAAATATTTCATGGTTAGGGATATAGCGGTCATAAAAACAGCCCCGAAAGGGTGAAGTTTTAGGCTTTTGTTACCCATAAATTCTTAGCTCCAGGCACCTTGAAAAGCCATTTGGCCTTCCCGGCCAAGTGACGATCGCATTTCCAGGGCCGCTGATTTTAGTTTACCCTGAGCAGCAAAAATTTTATCTAGACGAGTAAAGGTCAGATCACGTCTCCAGGCTTGCTGAAGAAAGTTATCGAACAGGGCGGCCTTGGCTAAACCTTCGACTTCGGCATGAAGGCAAAGAATATTCAACTCTTTAGGTCGAAATAAGTCTAAAAGGCGGTGGTTGTAGTTGGTATCGGTGGTACCATAAAGACCTATCATTTCGTCATAAGTAGGTAGGGTTACTGGAATTTGCGGCTGCGCCTCAGTTTGGTCGGGTAGGATGGGCAGATAGCAGTCCGTACCTCGACAGTCACTGTTATAAAGAAAGGGGAAGGCTCTTTTAGCCGTTAGGACTACCGCCGGGGCGCGCCAAGCCGGAGCTGCTGAAGAGAGAGGTTCAGTGCCGAGTATTTCCGCTAGGCGTTCGAAACCAAGCCTAATTTCTTGGGTCACCGCGCCAGGTTTATCCATATTCATACTTTGCCATTTATGGTGATCCCAAGCGTGGAGGCCAACTTCATGACCTTCAGCTACCGTCCGGTGGATTATTTCAATCACATTACGCCCTATATCTGGGCCGCACCCGACAACTCCGCAGCGGAGTATATTCCAGCCGTAGAGGATGGGAGCGTTAGTTCGTAGCATTTTCCATAAAAAAGCTGGTTTAAAAAGACGCCATAAATGGCGACCCATATTATCCGGCCCTACTGAAAAGAAGAAAGTAGCTTTTATTTTTTCCCGTTTAAGCAGGTCTAGAAGCCGGGGTACACCCTGTTGGGCGCCGCGTAGAGTATCTACGTCTATACGAAGCCCAGTCAGCATTTGGTCTCTAGATGGTTATTTAAGAAAAAGTCTAGTGTGGCTTCCACAGCCTGACGCGGATTAATCTCAGGTTTCCAGCCGATAATTCTTCTAGCTTTAGCAATGGCTGGACGACGGCTTAAAACATCTTGGTAGCCTTGCCCATAATAAGTTGTGCCTTCAATCTTACAGAAACCGGCGAAAGGTGGAAAGTGATGACGGAGAGGGTGTTTTTCAAAGGCCACCACCAAAATTTCGGCCAGTTCTTTGATGCTGAGTTCTCCGTCGGGGTTACCAATATTGAGGATAGCCCCGTCGCAGGCATTATTCTTATTGAGAATTATACGGTAAAGGGCTTCAATACCATCTTCGACGGCGGTGAAACAACGCTTTTGCTCGCCTCCGTCGATAAGCAATATGGGGGTTCCCTTCACTAGATTGAAAATCATTTGAGTAATGGCTCTGGAACTGCCGATGCGAGCCGCGTCAAGACGATCAAGACGGGGCCCAATCCAATTGAAAGGACGAAAAAGAGTAAAACGTAATCCCTGGTGCCAACCGTAGGCCCAGATAACCCGGTCCAGAAGTTGCTTAGAGGCGGAATAAATCCAACGCTGGTTACGGATAGGTCCGACAATGAGTGGGGAGTTATCTTCATCGAATTCCGGATCGTCACACATGCCGTATACTTCAGAAGTGGAAGGAAAGACTATGCGTTTATTATATTCTACGCAATAGCGTAGCACCCTAAGATTTTCCTCGAAATCTAGCTCAAAAACTCCTAAAGGATTTCGAACGTATTCTATGGGTGTAGCTATAGCCACAAGGGGTAGTATAACATCGGCTTTGCTGATTTCATAACGGATTGTTTCGCGGTGAATAGTGATATCACCTTCAGAAAAATAAAAATTGGGGTGCCCTTTAAAGCGGACCACTTGGTCACCGCGGCGGTCGATGCCATGAACCTCAAAACGGCCGTCAGCCAAAAGGCGTTCGCTCAGAGCATTACCGATAAAACCGTTAACGCCTAAAATAAGAACCCTAGTTTTGAGTCCTGCTCCTTCTTGAGCTACAGATGAGTAAAATCGTAGACCAGCTTTGAGGTTCATATCCCCGGCTAATTGAGGGCCACTAATTAAGGCGCCCTTTTCTTCTTGCCCTAGAGTAATGCGGAGTACCCCCCGGGTAGTAGCAACGGTAAAGGGATTAGAACTTAAGATAGTTCCCGGAGTTTCACCTATACCGCCTAGTTCACTGACGGCCTCCCATATAATTAGTTTTCGTTCGCCGGCGAAAGTAAATGCTCCAGGATAAGGGCGGGTTATCGCTCGAATTAGGTTGTAGATACTTTCAGCGGGTTGGCACCAATCGATCTGGCCGTCTTTTGGGGAGCGGCCACTGAAATAGGTGGCCTGAGCCTGATCCTGCTTGCTACGTGGAGGTTTTCTTCTGGCAATGGGTTTGAATAGGGGGGATAGAAGACTGGGAACGAGAGCGGTCAATTTTTCATTTAAAGAGCGGGCTGTATCATCTTGATCAATAACAACAGATATTTGTCCAACAATATCTCCAGCGTCCGGAACTTCGGTCATGAGATGGAGAGTTAGACCGGTCTTTTTTTCACCATTAATTAGAACCCAGTTCACTGGGCAGCGACCTCGATATTTAGGCAATAGAGAACCGTGAAGATTGAAAGCTCCTAGAGATGGGATGGAGAGAAGAGGCGGTTTGATTAACTGGCGATAGTAAAAAGAAAACAGAACATCCGGGGCTAGAATTCTTATTTTCTCAACCCAAATAGGGTGATTAATATCGTTAGGGGTATAGACTAGCAGCCCTTTGGACGCGGCTAATTCAGCCACTGATTGAAACCAGATGTTTTCACTTGGATTGTCGGGATGGGTAAAAACCGCCGCCACTTCTATGTCATGTTTCAGAACTGTCTCAAGTCCAGCATGCCCAATGTTACTGTAAGCCAGCACTATAGCTTTCATAAATTATCCTTTTCTGTTCGACCCACCACTCGCTGGATACAGTAAAGAGGGCGATTGCGGGCGGTGTTGTAGAGGCGGGCCATATATTCACCCAAAATCCCCACGCTTAAATAAATACCCCCAAGGAGAATGAATTCCAACGAAAACACAGTAAATATACCATCCACCGCCCAAATTGAACCGAAGAAAAAACGGCCACAGAGGAGAAACAGACCGGCGGCTAAACCAACGAAACTCATTAAGATACCTGCCACACTGGCCAGACGCAGGGGAAAAGTGGACATGCAAATCAATAGATCTACATAAAGATTAATTAGACGAAAAATATTGTATTTTGAGTCACCCGTATCGCGCTGAGCGTGATCCACATCGATCTCCACAGGGTTAACAGCGAAGAAATTGGCTAGAACCGGAATAAAGCGTGTTGAATCCCGACAGGCTAAAAGAGCTTCTACGATGGGCCGGCGATAGGCCCGAAGCATGCAACCGTAGTCATGCATATTCACTTTAGTGATTATACGAACCATATGGTTGACCCAGTGGGAGACGGTTGTCCGAAATTTAGTGTCTTGACGCTTTCGGCGCACACTACCGACTACATCATGGCCTAGGTTTATTTTTTCCAGCAGACGAGGAATTTCTTCCGGGGGATTTTGTAGATCGGCATCCAGAGTCACTAAAATTTCGCCTTGGGCTTGAGCGAAACCAGCCATAACCGCGGCGTGTTGGCCATAATTGTGGTTGAGAAAAATACCTAGGACTTCGGCTTCGATGGCGCTCTTAGCTTCTATAATTTTCCTAGAGTCGTCCCAGCTACCGTCATCAACCAAAATTATTTCGAATTCTTGACCGAGAGGGCGACAAACAGACAGACAGCGCTGAATCAGATTATCCAGGCATTTTCCCTCGTTAAAAACCGGTATAATCAATGATAAATCCATATTAGTCACCTATTAGAGAGGCTTTAATGGCCTCAATTACGTCTTTGAGGTCGTCTTCAGTCATGTCAGGAAAGAGGGGTAATGAGAGTAGACGCTCTGAGTTCCATTCAGTGTTGGATAGGTCTAAATGTCGTGTTTCCTTTTGGCGGTACCAATTATGGGTATGAGCAGCTAGAAAATGAAGGCCGCTACCGATATTGTGGTGTTTAAGTCGTTCTATAAATTCGTTTCGGCTCAGGCCAGGTTTAATTAGACGCACCACAAAGAGATGCCAGACATGAAGATGAGGCCAGGTTGGGGGACTTAGAGGCTTCAGTTCAGGTATTTCAGCCAATTGTTTCAGATAAAATTCAGCTAGAGTCCGGCGCCGGGCGTTCATTTCATCCAGGCGGTTCAATTGAGAGAGACCTAGGGCGGCGGCCAGATCGGTTAAATTATATTTGTAACCCGGTTCTAGCACTTGGGCTTGAGGTCGGCGTTCCCATACTTTATGGTCAAAGGCGTCCTTCTCTAAGCCGTGAAACCTGAGAACTCTTAATCTATCCAATAATTCCTGATCATCGGCTGTGATTAGACCACCTTCGCCGGTGGTAAAATTTTTGATGGGATGAAAAGAAAAAACAGCTATTCCGGTTGAACCCACCGGGTGATCGCGATAGACCGAACCGACGGCGTGGGCAGCATCTTCAATAAGAGGTATATTTTTTTTGTGGGCAAGCTTTCTGAGAGGGTCTAAATCAGCTGGAGCTCCGGCAAAATGTACCGGGATAATGGCCCGGGTGCGGTCAGTGATTAGAGGTTCAACCATTTCGGCCGAAGTCATAAGATTGTCGCGATCTACATCTGCCCAAACTGGTTTAGCTCCAGTTAATTCAATTAAGTTAGGAGTAGATACCCAAGTTAGAGAAGGGGTGATGATTTCATCACCCGGGTTAATATTTAAGGTTTTTAAAAGTAGATGCATTCCGCCGGTAGCTGAGGTTACAGCGACTGCTCCGAGACTATCGACTCGAGCGGTAAATTTATTTTCAAATTCTAGACACTTACGTCCGGTGGTTATCCATTTGGAACGCAATACCGCTGTTACCGCCGCTATATCTTCTTCAGTTATAGAAGGCTGAGAAAATGGTAAAAAAGTTAAGCGCACGGGAATTCCTTTCTATTAACCGCCCCGGAGTTGTTTTCGCCAAATATCTTTGGACGAAACCAAGCATAACCAGCTTATTGTGCCTAGGATCAGTAGGAACAAGCGGTTTATAAGAAAGACTGAGGCAAAGTCAGCCGGGATTCCTAACCCACGCATGTCGGCTACTACCTGGCCAAAAACAGTTTCGCCCACACCAAGACCGGCTAGGGGTAGAGGTAGAGCTCCGGTAAAGAGGAAAATAGCTCCACCAGTTACGGATTCTAAAGGGGAAAGGTTGATACCGGTCAAGCTAAGACCGCAAAAATAAAGAGTGATGAAAGTCGCGAGGTGCCCGGCCAAAGATAAAAAAAATAAGGTCGTCAGAACTATATAAGGTCGTCGAAAAGTCTGAATCGCCTTAGTAACCTCAACTAAGAAGGCACCTCCGGGAAGATGCCGAAGCCAGGAGGGGCGTTTTAATTGTGTAAGTCGGCGGCGTAAAGCTAAAATTAAAAATGCAGCTAAAGTTATAACTATAAAGATAATCAATTCCGACCTAAATTGATTCCATCTGTCGGTGGATAAGAAAAAAGTAAAGGTTAAGGCGATTAAAAGAATCAGGGTTGATACCCCCAAAAGTCGATCTAAGATGGCTGCCACAAGAATATCTGGCCCACGGCTTCCTAGGGCTCGGTTGCTAACAAGCCGTAAGGCTTCAAAGCTAATTTCAGAACCTATTTGTTGAACTAAAATGCCGGAAAAATGAATTTTTAATTGCCTAGAGATATTGGAAGGAGAACCTAGGCCAGTTAAAAGCCAATGAAATCTCAAGCTGAAGGTAAAAACACTTAAGATAAGGAAAAAAAAAGCAAGCGGTAGACACCACCAAGCTGAATTTGAAAAATTTAGCTTCTCGCCAGAAAGAACCCCCATATAGCCTAAATAAACTAGAGCCCCGGCCATAACCAGCCATTTAGCTGTTTTCCAGAACTTAGCTAGTATTTTCAATGATGATGAGGAAAGTTTTTTGGAGTCTATTTCCATCATGGTTTGCCGGAAGATTAAGAGAGTCTACGTTCGGGCCGGGAAGTATCTGGCCGCAGGTTAAATATAACATTATAGCTGTATTTAACCAGTAAGTCAACTGAAACCAAAAGGTAAGGTGCATAAAAAAATAAACTTTGTTTAATGTATGCTTAAGTTTAAAAAAACTACCAACTATCCTAGTGGTAGGCATTTTCTTGTTTTAGCTTTAAGTCAAAGAAACCGTCGAATATTAAAATAACAAAGGTTTACTAACCGCGTCAAGAAAACATAAGGAGGCTATCC
Source organism: Candidatus Adiutrix intracellularis (assembly GCA_001577715.1). Taxonomy (GTDB): domain Bacteria; phylum Desulfobacterota; class Desulfarculia; order Adiutricales; family Adiutricaceae; genus Adiutrix; species Adiutrix intracellularis. The sequence goes on from LQAA01000075.1 coordinate 16,001, forward strand.
AAATAGACGAGTATAGTTTAACACATACAGTTAAAGCCAACCCTACTATATGTGTCCGTGTATACAAACCCGAATACGTAATTAGTTCTTTAAAGGCATATTAATTACTTAATTTTAATTATTTAATAGTATTAATTATAGTATAATTTTGTTCATACTAGTCCGAGATTTACCTTAAATCTAATCGAAGTGTTCTCTTCTTCGAAGGATACATGAGGGTAGCATCACCACAATTAGGGCAAGGAGTTTTGTTCAAAGAGGGTTTACCGGAGTAAATCAATCTTCGAGATGCTTACTCGTAACCGGTTGGGAAAATATTATGGAATTTCTTGAAGCAAGAGTTTCAAGAGTACTACTCCAACTAGAGGCATCTAGTTAAAAAATTTGTTTAATATATAAGTTATTAACTATAAAATAATTTAAGGATTTGAATGATAACCAAGCCGTTCAAAAGTAGATACACATTCTCTACTTTCAATATTTTTGTGGAGAGGTAACTTTTTAATGAGCCGTACCTTACGCGTCACCTAATTTATTTCATTTTCGTTAACACATTGAAGTTAAAGGGATGGAAAAAAATTTCAAGGCTTCTATTTTATTGCATGAGGAAAAAGCACTTAAAAAAGAAATTCTCTTTAACACCAGCGTTTAAGAAAAAATATTATCTTTCTGACTGGTTCTAATTTGCAAATAAAAGTAATATCTTACCTTAAATATGGATTCAATTCGAAAGTCTCAATAACGGTGACTAAGACTCATAGTATAATTGTAGCTACTAAATTTTTTGTTCGAAACCCCTATGGTAATGACATGCTTGATGACACAATCCAATAAATAGCTAAAAGTTAAATCATAAAGCAGAATTAAATTAGGGAAAAAATTTGCCAGATTACGTGGCTGTAATTACTATTAAACCTAGTATAGGTATTTGAAAAATTGCTCGGCCTAGGCTCAATTCTGTCTGGTTTGTTTCATTAGGGGCGTACAATTTTTATCAAAAAACTAGGACTTGGAAGCCTGAAATTATAAGTCAAAGCTTCTGGAACAATTACGCTACCTGTTTCAGCTTCATTATTGATTCAGAACGGAAGCCGACGTAATTATTTATGACAAATTGCAAAAATATGGAGAACGTTTATGAAGCAAAGTCTTTAAGATCCCGGCGGTTAAAAGAAGTTAAAAGCTTGATCAAGTATTTCCGTAAAAATAACGGTTTATACTCGTGCTTCATAACTAATCCGAAATTTAAGCTTACTAATAACTTGGCCGAATAACTCATCTGTTTTGTAGTTCTGGAGGTAGAACTGTCACTCAGGGAATTTACTTTAAAACTAAACGTAACTGGTTAGAGCGCATCCGGATGGAGTGTACTATTTATACCATGAGGTAATATAGCAGAGAATTTAAATTTAGTACTTATTCTTTTGTGTTCCCTAAAAGGCAAGAACAAAATTAAGCCTTCTATCTCTTTGGGTCGCCCGAAGTAAAAGAAAGTAGAACTATAAATGGTCGTACGGCGAGTGATTTTTATGCTGCTAATGAATAGCTGGCGAAAGTTTTATAAATGAAGATCGAATTCGCCCTGACGAATCGCACCCAGTTTTTCGGCCGTTACTTCTCGCATCCTGGGATTGTTGATTTCTTCCAGCGCGGTTTCAATTAGTCTCTGACCGCAGTCTTTGAGGTGGGCATCGCCGAAGTCACGTAAATATTCCTGAAAGGTTAGAAGAGCGTTGGGACCGCAGACGTTTTGAATCTGTCCAGTTTTAGCCAGTTGCATAAAACGATCACCAGTACGGCCCTCTCGATAACAAGCAGTACAAAAACTGGGCCAATAGCCAGAATCAACTAGGCTTTGAATGACTTCTACCGAGGTTCGCGTATCTTCCACTTTGAACTGAGGTTTTTGCCGTTCCTGACCGGAAGAAGTCACGGTGTAGCCACCCACCCCTGTACAAGAACCGGCACTAACCTGAGAAATACCTACCTCAATGATTTCACGTCTGAGTTCCGGTGTTTCTCGAGTGGAAAGAAGCATGCCTACATAGGGAGTGGCTAAGCGTAAAATAGCTACCAGCTTTTTAAAATCAGTATCAGAAACTGGATTCTTAAATATTTTTAGATCAACTCCGCTTGCCTGACGGATGCGGGGAACGGAAAAAGTGTGAGGTCCAACGCCCATATCTTGCTCCAGAGCTTTAGCATGGGTTAGCATAGCCAAAACGTCGAAACGCCAGTTATAAAGACCGAAAAGAGCGCCAATACCAACGTCATCCACTCCTCCTTCCATAGCACGATGCATAGCAAACAACTGACGCTCAAAGTCGGCCTTGGGGCCGCTATGCAGATTATCGTAAGTGGGCCGATGATAAGTTTCCTGGAAAAGAACATATGTACCGATACCAGCTTGTTTCAGACGGCGGTAATTAGCAACTGTGGTAGCGGCTATGTTTACATTGACCCGGCGAATGTTGGAACCCTGGTAGTGTTGAGCATAAATTGTTTCCAAGGCTTCAATAACATAGTCGATGGGGTTGTTACATTCATCTTCGCCCTGCTCTAAGGCTAGACGCTTGTGCCCCATAGCCAGGATGGCTAAAGTTTCATCAGCGATTTCTCTCGTGGTCAGGCGGCGGCGATTCTGGAAGCTGTCATGCTTATAGCCGCAATAACTACAATTATTGACACAATAGTCAGAGATATAAAGAGGAGCGAACATCACTATGCGCCGGCCGTAAATATCACGTTTAACCTGGCCCGCTACTCGGTAGAGTTCTGTCAAAAATTCTGGTTCTTCTAATTCAAGGAGAACGGCGGCCTCGTCTATACTTAACCCTTTGGCCAAAATAGCTTTATCCAGAATTTCCCGAACCCTGGAAGTATCTGAAGCTTCGATGCCACCGCGTCTGAGCTTGGCCGTTAGGACCTGGTTATCTATAAAACTGGGTCCCCATTTATTTTCGTTCATGATCAGCCTCTCTCTTTAAGCCTGAAAAACCAAACGGTATAGTGGCTTTGAGTCTTTAAGCCTTTAAGCGATAAAGGGCGCTTCTTGCGCCCTACCCTGCTTCAGTTCGCTCTACTCCATTTTTTAGGAACACATACATTATATATTAGTAATAATATATAATTCTCGATCTGTCAAGTAAGATTTATTTAATCAAGATGGTCGGTCTTAGTTTAAACCAAGACCGACCATCTAAATGTTAATAGGCTTAAATCTGCCCTTCCCAGTTAGATACTGGAGTTAATTTTTACGATCTTACTTAATCAAGTTAGTATGTAGGAGTTTATGAGACTTATGGCCG
>LQAA01000076.1 GCA_001577715.1 Candidatus Adiutrix intracellularis
AGATTCCGATCGTTTTGATATAGGCCGGCTATACGTTTAGCCCGATAATTTATGTCACGGCTGATTGGTTGGCCGCCGCCGGAGATACAACCGCCGGAACAAGCCATAACTTCAATAAAATCCCACTTATTGGGATTGCCAGACTTGATGCTCTCCATAACTTGGCGAGCCTTACCCAGACCATGGGCAATAGCCACCTTGATTTTAGTACCACCAAGGTCAATTTCAGCTTCCCTGATACCGGTTAACCCGCGCACGGCAGTGAATTCTAGGTCATTAAGGGTTTTCTTGGTAACCACTTCATAGGCAGTGCGAAGAGCCGCCTCCATAACTCCACCGGTATTGCCAAAAATAGTACCGGCGCCGCTACCTACACCCATAATGGAATCGTATTCTTTAGGTTCAATATCATTAAAAGAGATACCGGCGCTTTTTAGTAGTTTGCCAAGTTCCCTTGTGGTAAGAACATAGTCTACATCTTGAAAGCCGCTGGAGCGCATTTCCGGTCGTAGGATCTCATATTTTTTGGCCGTGCAAGGCATAATGGAAACAGAAACGATCTTAGATGGATCAATTTTCTGGTTTTCGGCATAATAGGTCTTCAGCATAGCTCCGAACATTTGTTGGGGACTTTTGCAGGAAGAGTGGTGTTTAGTTAGTTCAGGATAAAATAGTTCTAGAAAGTTAATCCAACCTGGTGAACAACTGGTTATCATAGGTATATCACGCTTTTTGGTGAAGCGATCAAGAAATTCAGTGGCCTCTTCCATAATGGTGAGGTCAGCGGCAAAATTAGTATCTAGCACCCGGTCAAAACCTAAAATTTTCAAGGCCCCTACCATTTTATTAGTTACAATGGAACCAGGTTCTAAACCGAACATTTCACCCAGAGCCACTCGTACGGCGGGAGCGGTCTGAACTATGACTACCTTATCCGGATCATTAATAGCCGCCATAACTTTTTCAGTGTCGTCCTTAACAGTTATGGCCCCGGTGGGGCAGATAACTGAGCATTGGCCGCAGTATGTACATTTAACCGAGCCAAGACCTTTTCCGAAGGCTGGGGAAACGGTGGACTCAAAGCCGCGGTTGGCGAAAGTATAAACACTTACGGTCTGTTTTTCTGAACAGACCCGGACGCAACGACCGCAGAGAACGCATTTATTGGGGTCGCGAACCAAACTGGGATTACTGTCATCAATAGGCAAGTGGGGTTTAGTTTCTTTGAAACGAACCTCTTTAATACCAAGATCCAGAGCTAAGGATTGGAGTTCGCAATTCTGACTACGATCACAGGTAAGGCAATCGTGAGGATGGTTAGCTAGAAGCAGTTCCACCACCAGACGCCGGGCTTCACGGACTTTTGAGGTGTTAGTATAAACAACCATGCCCTCATTCACAGGGAAGGCACAGGCTGCAGCCAGGGCCCGGCCCCCTTTTACTTCCACCACGCAGACACGGCAACCTCCATAAGGTTTAAGGTTAAAGTGGTGACATAAAGTAGGAATATGAATGCCAACTTTACGGGCTGCTCCCCAGATAGTGACACCTGCCGGTACAGTGACAGATTGACCGTCTATAGTTAAAGTAACGTTATCACTCATGAATCTTTCCTCCCCTCACTTTTTAGTCACGGCTTTAGCTTTGCGGCAAACATCGATACAGGAACCACACTTGATGCACTTGCGAATATCAATGGTGTGTGGTTGTTTCTTTTCGCCTCCAATAGCCTCCACTGGACAAACTTTTTTACAGGCGCCGCATCCGATACACTTATCTGGGTCGATCCAGTAGCTTAGGAGATCGGTACAACTTTTGGCTGGGCAAGTCCGGTCGTTTATGTGCGCCTCGTATTCATGCCGAAAATAGCGCAGGGTGGAAAGGATAGGGTTGGGGCAGGTTTGACCCAGACCGCAGAGAGCTGATTGTTTAATGTTGCGGGCTAGTTCTTCTAGAAGTTCGATATCGCCTTGCCGGCCTTTACCTTGGGTAATATTATTTAAAATATCTAGCATCCGGGTGGTGCCTTCGCGACAGGGGGTACATTTACCGCAACTCTCAGCCCGGGTGAAAGAGAGAAAAAAACGGGCTAAATCAACCATACAAGTATCTTCGTCCACCACCACAAGACCACCCGAACCTATCATAGCCCCAGCCTCAATGAGAGAGTCATAATCTACCGGGCGATCTAGCATTTCTGTGGGCAGACAACCGCCAGAAGGGCCACCGATTTGGACGGCTTTAAATTTTTTATCGTTTAAAATTCCGCCGCCGATGTTAAAGATAATTTCCCGCATGGTGATACCCATGGGGACTTCAGCTAAGCCCGTATGACGAAGTTTGCCGGTAAGAGCGAAAACCTTAGTGCCTTTAGATTTTTCTGTGCCATAAGAAGCGAACCATTTACCGCCGTTATAAATGATATCCGGGATGTTAGCCCAGGTTTCCACGTTATTGTTGTTTGTGGGTTTACCCCACAAGCCACTAATTGCGGGGAAAGGCGGGCGAGACGTTGGCATACCGCGTTCACCTTCAATGGAACGGAGCAGGGCTGTTTCCTCACCGCAGACAAAAGCCCCAGCGCCTTCTTTAATGTGGAGGTGAAAGTTCCAGCCGCTACTCAGAATATTATTTCCGAGTAAACCCATTTGTTCAGCCTGGGCAATAGCCACTTTAAGACGGTAAACAGCTAGAGGATATTCCGCCCGGACATAGATATAACCCTCGTCAGCTCCGATAACTAGAGCGCCAATAATCATACCTTCAATGACTCGATGAGGATCACCTTCCAGAACGGAACGATCCATAAAAGCCCCAGGGTCACCTTCGTCAGCGTTACAAATGACATATTTTTTATCCCCAGCGGCCTTACGGCACAAATCCCATTTTATACCAGTGGGGAAGCCGCCACCACCGCGGCCGCGCAGACCTGATTCTTTAATCTCGTTCAGAAGAATATCAGTGTTACCTTTCAGAGATAAGGCTTTAGCCAGGGCTAGGTAACCGCCCTCGGCTATGTATTCACCGATATCTTCAGGGTTAATATGACCACAATTACGAAGAGTAATACGGTTCTGTTTAGCATAAAAATCAATATCTTGATAGCGGGTTGTAGGGTTGGCTCCTTCATGAGCTACATAGAGGAGTCTTTCTACGGTTTTACCGTTACCCTGAATAGTTTTTTCAATTATTTCAGGAATATCTTCTGCTTGAACTCGAACATAAAAAATATCCTGGGGATAGATCACTACCAGAGGTCCCATTTCACAAAAACCGTGGCAACCAGTAATAACTACATCCACCTTTTTATCAAGGCCGAAGCGATTCAACTCTTTTTCAAAAGCGTCAACAACATTTTTAGCTCCGGAAGAAGTACAGCCGGTACCGCAACAGATCATTATATGATTAGTTACGCCCTCGAAGGCGGGAGCATCTTGCTTATGACGAATGGCGAGTTTAGGCTCGTACTTTTTTTTAAAATCTTCAAGTTGAGTAGCATTGTTCAGACGGGGGTAAACGGGTGTTTGTTTCATTATATTACCCTCCTTATTCCCGGTATTTATCTAAAATTCCCGAAATATCACCGGGTTTTAGACGACCATGAGTGTCATGGTCTACCATCATGACTGGTGCTAGACCACAGGCGCCAATACAGGCCACGGTTTCTAGAGTGAACTGCAGATCTTCAGTGGCGTGGCCTGGAATAACCCCCAGCGTTTGCTTAAGAGAATCGAGAATCTTACCGGCTCCTCGAACATGGCAGGCCGTACCCTGGCAGGTGCGTACGATATGTTTACCCCGTGGATCCAGATGAAATTGGGCGTAGAAAGTTACCACTCCATAAACTTGGCTGATGGGGACATCCAAATGAACGGCAATAGCTTCCAAAATCTGGATGGGCAAATAGCCATAAACGTCTTGGGCCGCTTGTAAAATTGGAATCAAAGCACCGCTGACGATGTCTTTGTAGCGTTTAAAGACCGGCTCCAATTTAGTTAAATCCAAGCATTCGCATTGTGCTTGGGGAGTTGTGGTCATAATTTCGAACCTCCTGATGTTGATGAAGGTTAAACTATTCGGTTTAACGCTTCTTGGTTACAACTTAATGAAGCATTCTCAGCTATACCCGCATAAACGCCCTATCTTAAAAGCAACCGATTCAACTTCATGTTAAAAACGGTCAGCGACGTTTTTGATGACATTTTGTATAATGATACATATTTTTTCTGATTAGTATTACTATATCTTATTTTACTACATAGGTAAACCTTTTTTATTACTTTTTTTATATATGAGGAAAGCTTTTAAGTCTAAATTAAGACTACCTGCTCAGCAGGTGGTCTGCTCATCCCCATAAAATGTTGGTGTGGTAACACTTGAGGGCACACTGAATAATTTGCGTAAGCGCACTTTGTTCAAAGATTTACCCCTAAAGATATTATTTTTTATTTTTATTTATCGACTTGCCCGTAAATAGGTCAATGTGTTCCCTCAATGTCAATTAGCTAATTGTCAGGTTTTATCGTAATTAACTTTTGATATAGCTCACTATTATTTTCACGTTCTTACTTACCATACCCACGTAATAACCACAACACCAAAAACACCTATTACCATATTTAGTACTCTAGGTTAGCATACCCATTAAATATCGTCAGTAAACTTTTACTCTTTAGATAGCTCATTACCTCTAATACACTGTACTTTGGCGATATTCTCACAAACATGCGAATATGATTATGACAGCACTCAACCTTTATTATTTCTCAACTTTTCCTTTCACACAATTTATACAATATTTTACTTAGATCAGCCTTAAGCTTTCCCATAAGATTACTTAATCTAAGGTACTTCGATATTTTTGCGTAAATATATGTAATAATTACATTTCAATCTCATATGATTTAAGTTGCTCTCATCTATTCGAACAGCCTCCTTTTATTTTATTGATGTAATTAGCAAACCTTTATCATTAATATTTGGAGACTTCTTTGACTTAGAGCTAAAGTTAAAAAACTCTTACCATTAGTATAATTAATAGCTTATTTAAGCTTAAATTCAAAATAATTCTGGGGAAACCCGAGATTTTTAAGGTTAATCCGGCGGTCGATTAAGTGATGTTTAATTTAATCCTTTCTCTTTAATCTGAATCAAAAATTTCTAATAATTCAGCTTTTTTAATAATAACTGGGGTCACGGGGACATCGTCGTAAAAAGATTTGCTGATAGTTTCTATTTTTTCGATTCTGTTACCAACCTCGCGCCCTCT
>LQAA01000077.1 GCA_001577715.1 Candidatus Adiutrix intracellularis
TGAATCATAAAACCGAAGATGACTCGGTGAAAAATAGTGCCATTGTAATGTCCATTGGTTACATACTTAACGAAGTTGGCCACCGTCTTTGGTGCGGCTAACTGATCTAGTTCAATAATTATATCACCTTGATTAGTATTTAGAAGAACGTGCATAGGTTTCCCTTTTAGTTCAAGAGAATTTTGAGATTTTTGAGCTTCGGCGGAGGCGAACGGCATTAGAGTTAGGATCAAAACCAGAGTACAAATTCTCAGCATATCGTTTTTCTCCAAAAATTAATTTATAGCCTGAATGATATCGTCCGGATAAACCTGGCCATCCATTATCTCCAAGGAAGCTGAATGGTCATCTACTTCCACTACTTTTAAATGAGCCACTGCGGCCCCCATAATTTGGTAGCTTTCGCCGATAGTATTAGTTAAAGTTCGCAAAACTTCAAGTCGAACAAATTCCAAGCCCGGCTTAATACCTACATCGCGACCGAAAGAAATGGTGGCGCGGTCACCGGTGGAAATAACTCTGGCCTTAAAGGGTAGAGCTGCCAATCCGTTCAAGGTGCGGTGATAAGATTCAACCAGAGCCTCGTTTAAACTTCCCTCCATAGCTTCCTGACTAAGAAATTCGCCTTTTTCACCCTTGTCGAAAAAGCCCTTCTCGCTAGGACCACTATTGTATTCCCCGGTATTGGCCCGGGAGACTAAAATTATTCCCGTGGTGATATCTATGGCGCTAATAGCCAAAACCGCATCCACATATTCTCGTTGGGAAGTAAAAAATCGAGCTAAGCGGCGCCACCCTTTACGTTGGTTATATTTTTTGACCTCAGATACGGAACCTATAACTAATGCATTTAGTCTTAAAGTGGAACCAATCTGAGCGGCTTTTTCGGGCGTTATTTGACCTGAAATATCCATTGTATTTAAAGCTGCTTTGACTTCTTCAAGCGGAACTAGATCCAATTCACTGCTTTTGGCTAGTTCTTCACTCAAAAGGCGGGCTAGATTAGCCCCGGCTTCAGGCGCGCCCAAGCCAACTTCGTCAACGAAGGGAGCCACTGCGACTCTAAGTTTGACGGGGCTAACGAACCTAGGGGCTACCAAAGCGCCCCAGTACAGTTCGTTGTCATTGGCATAGTCTATGATTACTCCGCACCCGGTGGTTAAG
>LQAA01000078.1 GCA_001577715.1 Candidatus Adiutrix intracellularis
CATCCGCTCTGGGACATCCTCTGACTCCAAGTAACCTAGCGACCGGCGTCGCTTTTGAATTTTTGCATCTGGCTAGTCTCTTACATGACGATATTGTGGATCTAGCGGAAATACGGCGAGGTAGAGCGGCGGCCCATCTAACTTTCGGAGTACCAGAAACGGTTCTAGCCGGGGACTATCTCTTATCTAAGGCCGCCGCATTAGGAGCGGATACCGATAATATCGATTGCGTAAAGATCATGGCCCGAGTGGTAAGGTCGCTAGCCCTGGGCGAATTGATGCAGCTAAGCGCCCGCCGCCGGGTCAATTTAAGCGAAATAGAATATTTTAGGATTATTTACCGAAAGACCGCGGCCTTGATGGAAGGGGCGGCCCAAAGCGCGACGATTCTGGCTGGAGCCGGGGAAAGGCTAGCGGCTGGCGCCCGCTGCTACGGCCGACAATTGGGTCTAGCTTTTCAAATTGTAGATGATATTCTGGATTATCAAAGCGACCAACAGACTTTTGGCAAGCCGGTTGGTCATGACTTAGACGAGGGTAAAATTACCCTTCCCTTTATCCGGGCACGCGACTCTTTAAACCCCGCCCGGCGGGCTCGACTCTGTGCCTTAGCCGGGGAAGACAAAATTAGCCACCAGAATCATGAAGAAATAGCTGCCCTAGTAGCCGAGGGAAATGGCACGAACTTAGCCCGTCGCACCGCCACCGAATTGACCCAAAAAGCCCGAATCGCTTTGAACCTTTTCCCGCCCTCGATAGCCCGAAAACAACTAACTGACCTAACCCTGCACACTGTTAACCGCTCTAACTAATCGAGGAAGAAAGAGGATAAAACTTATGATAACCTGGACTCTGAAGCCTCTTTTTAAAGCGACTCTGATAACGGCGATCATAACTATTTTAACCGGTTGCCTGGAAGGTCTACCCCAGCTTTTCACCGAACCAAAACCTAACCCACAAAAAGAAAGTTTTGCCGAATTCGTCGATGTACCCTACCCGACCCACCTGATTTACAATCGAAGAGAAAGTTACACCTTCAAACGCCGGAATAAATTATACGGTCTGGTGACCGTAAGTGGTAAAATGAATCTAGACGAGGCCGGGGATTACTTTGACGCCCACCTCCCGGGTCACGGCTGGCAACCCCGGGCTAAAGTCAGCTACAGTTTGGCCCTAGTTAGCACCTGGACTAAAGGCGACCAGACACTAACCGTGGTAGGTCGCCCCGCCGCTCTAACCCTAACCTCCGAAATCCGGCTGGAGCTATGGGTCGCCCCACTCCACACCGCCGATGACCTCAACCAACGGGTTATTTATCAACCACCAACGAGCGGCACCGAAGCAAAAAATCCAGCCAAAAATACTCTACGTAAAGGCATCAGCGAAGAGGATATCTAACTAAAACAGGGAGAGCCGACCAGATAATATGTCCTTATTTCGCTTAACAATTTTGGTAGTGGTAACCGCCTTCCTGGTTAACTGCTCATTTTTCGGCGATAGCCGGATCCAACTTACCCCCTTTGAGGATATCCCCCTACCCCCAAAATTAACTCTGGATGAAAAAAACACTACAGTTTTTGAAAGCCCTGAAGGACGGGTGGGCCTAATGCTAGCCTACGGAAAAATTAACCTGGAAGAAGTCACAGCCTATTACCAAACTAATCTAGCCGAAACTGGCTGGAACCGAATCGGTGAATTTTTTCAGAGCGAGCGCCGGCGACTTCTGGTTTTTAAAAAGGAGAAGCGCTCGGTGGCCGTCACGATGAATGAGGGTTGGTTGTCGACTGAAGTGGAAATCAATGTCAGCGCCCTCAAATAATGAGGCGGGGGCCTGGACCGGGCCCTTAAGCATCCTGGCCGGCCGTCGTTTAGCCCTGGTGGTCACCGGTGGCGTAGCTGCTTACAAGGCGGCCGAACTGACCCGAGTCTGGACGCGTGCCGGGGCTCGAGTGCGGGCGATTCTGACCGAAAACGCGGTCCGTTTTATAACCCCGCTAACCTTTGAAGCCCTGACCGGGGAACCGGCCTACCTATCTATGTGGTCCCGACCCCAATACAACATTGAACACATAGAACTGGCCGCCTGGGCCGAAGCAGCCACGGTGGCTCCGGCCACAGCCAATTTTCTGGCTAAAATGGCCCACGGCCTGGCTGACGATTTCGCCTCCACCTTTCTTTTAGCCTTCTCCGGCCCCACACTAGCCGCCCCAGCTATGAATAACCGGATGTTATCCGCACCAGCCACCCGTAACAACCTGAAAACCCTAACCCAGCGCGGCGTGACTCTACTTAAACCCGACACTGGCCTTCTAGCCTGCGGCGAAGTCGGCGCAGGCCGCTTAGCTGAGATTGATGTCATAACTCTAACCACAGCCCGAGCTCTAACCCCCCAGGATTTTGCCGGCCGGGCCGTAGCCGTCAGCGCGGGCTCCACTTGGGAAAGCTGGGACGACATCCGTTTTCTAGCCAACCGCTCTACCGGCCGTATGGGTCGGGAACTAGCCCTGGCCGCCTGGCTGCGTGGAGCTAGAGTGACTCTAATAGCCGGACCGACTGTACCCGAGCCTCCGACCTTGCCAAATCTAATTTTCATTAGAGTAGAAAGTACTTGCGACCTGTTAGCTGCCCTAAAAGGAACGGATTTTGACACTTTAATCATGGCCGCCGCCCCTGCGGATTTTCGCCCAGCCCATCGAGTGACCGGCAAAGTTAAAAAAAAAGTGAACCCTCCGGCCCTAACTCTGGCGACCAACCCCGACATTCTAAAGACTCTACCCCGCTGGGTGGGGGAAGTAGTAGTTGGTTTTGCCGCCGAAGACGACGACTTAGTAAACCGGGCCCGAGCCAAACTAGCTGATAAGAATCTAGATCTAGTGGTGGCTAACCAGGCCGGAGGACCGGGGGGGGCCTTCGGTTCACCTAACAATCATATACGACTAATTTTCCGGGACGGTACAGTAACGGAACTCAGCCCGCGGCCTAAATTTGCCGTGGCCTGGGCTATTTTAGAAGCTGTCGCCACTCTGCACCCACGGACCACCAACTGAACCTAACTCAGATACATCTGCAATATACCGATTCTTGCCAATTTTCTCTTTTTATCTCTCCCTCACTCAACCCCATGTCGTTCTAGCCCGGAAAATGAGACCAACTTATTAAGTCTATCGCCAGCAATAAGCCAAAGCCCAAGAATTCAGAAAAATTCTACCCTTCCCTCCCATGCATATAAACTATGAAATGAAATTTAGGTGCAACTCTACGTTACCCTGTACGTTTAATGGATCTGATAGAAGAGGAACGGGGACGCTATGACAACCCGGGCCGGAGGGAACCCAGCCCAAAGGTAGTGCTAACTCTAGTAACTTAAGGAGCGCGGACTCACAACCAAAGAAGCCTAAGGTTCGGCTATCTATGAGATCCTTCGTTAGCGACAAAGCTAATGAAAGTAATAATTTTTGCCCACTTCTAAAACCTAGTAGATATCATATTCAACACTAAACGACCTGTTACTAATAAAAAATAGGATGGTCCCTTATCACCATCGGCCTCACTCATCTCATGATCAGTCTAGTTACGGATATAGAAGCCACCTATAACTAGATGCGGATTGGTTCCGACTTCAAAACTATCGCCACCAATATTTTGAATTTTTTGGTCCTAAGGCAAAAAAATGAACCGCTATCTACCCCTAGTCTGGGTTAACTTCTGCAACACGGCCTGGAACAAAAACAAATTAAAACCCTCCCTACCCCACTGATCGGACAAAGCGGTTTTCAACTCCATTCAAGCCTACAGGTACTACCCCGGAACCGACCCACCCGGATTTTCCACAAAAAGCAATAAAGACGCCGACCCCAATCGGGCACTACACTCGGTCTTTTAAGCGACTTTTAGTGCGACACAGCGACCAGGTTCTATCCTATTATAACACCTCCGACATACCTAAAGCCTAAATAAACTCGGGCGCAGATCCCCTGGAGGATATCTGGACGGGTTAAGTCCTGAAGACCCTATGGGAGACCCTGAAAGAAGGCATCCATCCACCCCCTACCAGGGTCTACCAGAATAAAAATTAACCAGAAATTTCACGGCTCTAGTCAAATTAATTTCCAGAGATATATTTTTAGTCTCACCGTTTAGAGAACATAATCAACTTTTAACACTTATTAATGGGCTAGAAGAATTACTTTCAAACTATACTAATCGATTATTTTCTACGCCTCCTTGCAAGTAAACGTGGTATGCTTCACTGGCATTAAATCTTTTATTTTATCCTGAAGTATAAGGCGTATCACATAGGTCCCATATAAAACTATTGGTTTATTTATAATGTCTGGATTATTCATGTATTTTTCATAGTTATCCATTTTCAATAACTTCTAATGTAGCATAAATTTCCATTTACTTATATTCTTCACGCAAATTAATTACACTCATCATAAGTATAATTTTTCTCTTAACTAAAAATAGCCACAGCGATATACACAATATTAATTAGATATAATCAGTTAGATATTTTGCAAAAAGAACTCCTTCCTTAATATAGATATCGGTAAACCATTCAACTTCAAAATTTTGAAAAAGATTGATACCTCTATACTGTTTAAAAAGATTTAACCTATTAGTTTTCAAAAAATTAGGAATAAAATGTGATTATTGCAGAATATATTCCGAAGCATATAACTCATATCTACATTGTTTAATTTCGGTAAATAGCTTCAGGATATCTTCGCGTTTATCAAATGCATAATCAGCAAATATAAAGTTAAAGATGCTTGTTCCCAGATGTACCTTGAGTACGCACATGACATTTAACTTCTGAAGTTAAAATATACCATTTACGCCAGCACAGCTTAAATGAACTTGGCCGAAAAAAATCAACCATATAAAGCCCTGTTTCATCCTATGCGCCTTAGGATTTTTATCGCCAAGACTAATTAATCTTTACACATATCGTTCTTTAACAACTTGCTTCCCATAAACTTCACGACTTATTATATGGTATCCCTACCTAACCCGCCTTGCGTACTCTACTCTCCGTTTAACATATGACTCCAATACCCGCTCTGCTAATAACTCGAAGCCATCTCTAAGACATAATTTGTATCTATATGTAGAGGCAATTTTTCTTTGTACACCACCACATATTCATTCTCAAGACAATAAAGCATCAGCGGTTTCCCCAATAATAGTCGCTCCCTTAATGTTGTCCGACACCGCAAGATATTTTTATTAATCTCTCAAAACGTCGTTCTTTTTAAAGTTTAATTTTTTTTCTCAAATTAGAACGTCTATCCAAATATTACCTTATGTCTAGTAACAAGGTCGGCAAATTAAAAACTATAAACACCTCTTTACCAGCTTTTCAAAATTTAGTAACAGTTTAACTGAATCACTCAATGAATAGATAAAGTCAGAAAGCTTTTCATAAAGGATATCGTCTTCACATTTTCTCAGCCTCACTAAAGGTTGCATAATTTTAACTGAGCTATTTTGCCTATTTTGTCTGATGGTCATATTGTCTCCAGGCATTCCAGCTCAGCATTTTGCAGAATTCTCCGGTAATGATCTAGCTCTTTATCAGCTTCTAAAGGATTAAAACGATTACCGACATTTTCAATTTTTACTCAGATATTTGAACAGTGAAATTGTTTCCCCTACCTAACTTTGTCCATCGTCTCCTTTAGCAACAGCAAGTCCCTTTAAATGATGCGCGTTACAAAAAAGCATAAAGATTTTTAATCTAGATGTAACAAAATTCTAGTGGTCATAATAAAAACAATTCTGACTGTTGAGCAACATACCTATTTCGGTTATTGCTTCAAGACTACGTTTTAGTGTAGGTAATAGCTGGTGTAGAGAGGCGCTAAAGTTAAATATATCCAAGTTCTTTTGGAGGCTATATTGATTGAAATTTCATCCACCTTTAAAACAGGGGTATTGGTTAACTTTAATTTAGATAATTACCTAAAATATTCTAAAAGTTCATAAGCCTCTTTATTGTAAATGAAGATACTGGCAACACTTAATTGACAGAAATGTTTGGCTTGCGACCCACTTATAGGGAGATATCTGGAACTGTGAGAAGTAAACGGCCTGTGCTTTAATGCACTTTCCACATTGAGCGGCATTAATTATGCTCGTAGGGGAATCAGCGGTTATCTTTTATCCCTGTTCATTAACGAGAGTTTAGGCTCTATATTCTGTGGCAACGGAGGATATTTTAATTTCAAAAATCAGGCGGGTTACATATCTGTTTTCACGCTAGGTTCCTTTTGGTAATTTAAAACAGTCTACTTTTAGTATTTTAATATAATTTAGCTGATTCACCAATTTGATAATTTTACCTTGATGGTTCGATTAAGCGTCTTAATGACGTTGGTTGTTAGCTTTGAATCCTTTTTAGCGATTGGAATATTGGGGGGGTAGTGCGCTAATGTTCTTTGATTTTTTTGGTAAGCGTTCTATAAGAAGCATGCATAGAGTAACAAAAAGTCCAATAGCTG
>LQAA01000079.1 GCA_001577715.1 Candidatus Adiutrix intracellularis
TTAACTAATTGAGGGGTGGCCGGAATATCTAATTTACTAGCATTCGCCAAGGCCTCGGCCACGCTACCGTAAGGTACAGAACCAATAGCGGTAGTAGCGAAAGGTTTTGGTTCAAGCATAGCGAATCTCTCCTAAAGAAAGTTTATTTGAATCGACCAGACGGAAAAAAGATCTCTACCAGCAGCATTAAGGATCTTGTTAAGAAGCGAAAGTTTGAACATTCTGACATTGAAAAAAATATTCCCGGACAGGCAACGGACGACCAACTTGTGAGGATGCCCATTTTGACTAGGCCACCGGGGTTTAATATATTGGCTAATAAAATTGATTAAACAATTGGGAGCTAATTTTTTAAAAGAAGGAAAATAAACCAGGCGGCCAACGAATTCGGGTGAGGTGGTATTAACAGCTAGAATAGCTTTACAATCCAAAAGGCTCAAATGCCTGATTAAAACTTGATCTAAACCCCCAGATTCAACTACAAGATCAAAGTAAAGGTATTCCCAAAAACCACCCTCGCCAGTTTTGAAATAGACAACGTTTTTCATCGAGGTCATGATCCATTCCGATTCCAGATTTTTTCCGGCTAAAGCTGAAGCTGTCTGACCAATTTTAGGAAATAGCGCTTAAACAGACTCCAGCTACCTTAGCATCCCTCAAATTCGGCTAAATAAACCATAACCTCAGGTTTCATATTAGCCCAGAGCAAATTTAAAAATTCACCGCCGAAAAGCCCCTGTCTCTCAGCAAGTTCCATTACTGTTCCCAAGAGATAAGTTTCTAATACCTCTCAACCCCGCCCAGCAGAGTTGGAACGACATCAGTTCTAAGTCTACCAGCCGGCGGCTGATATAGACTAATTCAAAGCAGGTAGCCAGGCCCGGCGACGGCAGGATTAAAGAAGGCTCGGGGTATTCAAACCGAGAGACAGCCGATACCTCCAGCCCAATTATAACCAACGACCCGGCTAAGAATAGACTGAAAAGACTACGACAGGCCGCTTTTCTTACTCCTTCCAGAAACTAGCACCCCAGAGCAAAACCCTCACTATTCCGGGCCTAATCGATGAGGCTTAATTCTTCAGCCAAAACTTCCAACTTAACTAAAATATCAATTATAACTTGAACCATCTCTAAGATCTTAGAAATTAAAATCTAACACAAGATCGCCAGTTTATCCTTGTATTTTTCTAGTTAACGGATACACATCTGACGCCAAAAAAGTTCTTTAGTCAAAACGTCCACCTGACAGGTCTAGCGATTGAATTTTG
>LQAA01000080.1 GCA_001577715.1 Candidatus Adiutrix intracellularis
TTTCAGGAGTTACGTTTCATGAATGCCATATACCATATTAATCAGGAACAATTAAGACTGGATCTACCAGCCTTTAGGGTAGGAGATACCGTTGCAGTGTCAGTACGTATCAAAGAAGGCGATAAAGAGCGTACTCAAATTTTTAAGGGCGTAGTTATCCGCCACCGTCGGGGTAATGCCGCCGACTCCAGTTTCACGGTACGTAAAGTATCTTACGGTATCGGGGTGGAACGTATCTTTCCCCTAAACTCTCCAAATATTGATAAAATTGAATTAGTAACTGAAGGACGGGTCTGCCGTTCCAAACTTTATTATCTGAGAAGTCTCAAAGGTAAAGCTGCTAAAGTCAGGGCCCGGAATAAATTTTTAACCCCCTCCAAATAATTAAACTATTCTTAAAAAGAGACAACCATGCCTAAAATGAAGACAAATCGCGGCGCGGCTAAGCGTTTCAAGGTCACCGCCAGCGGCAAGGTTAAGCGCTCCAAAGCCTAT
The DNA here is from genome assembly GCA_001577715.1 of Candidatus Adiutrix intracellularis. GTDB lineage: Bacteria > Desulfobacterota > Desulfarculia > Adiutricales > Adiutricaceae > Adiutrix > Adiutrix intracellularis. The sequence continues at coordinate 496 of LQAA01000080.1, forward strand.
GCTCGGCATATTCTAACCACTAAAAGTACCAAACAGAAACGCGATCTCCGTAAGGCCACCACGGCTGACCTAGCCAATATAACCAATCTTAAAAAACTCCTACCTTATTTAGGCATTAAATAAACGGAGGAATTCAATATGCGGATTAAAGGCGGCGTTAAAACTAAAAAACGCCATAGTAAGTATATGAAATTAGCTAAAGGCTATCAAGGCGGCCGGGGAGTACTGTACCGTAGTGCCCGTGAAGGCGTGGAACGCGGTTTATGTTTCGCCTATCGCGATCGCAAGGTTAGAAAGCGGGAAATGCGTGCTCTGTGGATAGTTCGTATCAGTGCGGCGGCTAAAGAACTGGGTACTTCCTACTCTTGTTTGATTAATACCCTCTATAAAGCCGGTATACTCATTAATCGCAAAATGTTAGCCGAATTAGCCGTCAGTGATTTCGCCGGTTTCGCTCAATTGATTAAAACCGCCCACGGCTCAATGACCCCACCGGCGGCGGCTTAAAGAAGAGCCGGCGCCAATTCGCTAGCTCTCCTCCATATTAACCCGTCCCTTTAAACAGAGCCGGTTTTTCAAGGGCTGTCCGGGCTTTAACCGGACGGCTCTTTTGTTAACAGGATAATTATGTGTTCGCCCTTAATCAAAAAAATTAAAGAAACAGAAATTAAGGCCGCTGAAAGCTTTAAGAGTGCCTCCTCCCCTGAAGAGCTGGAAGCGACCCGTATTACCTTTCTGGGTTCCAAGGGCCTTTTCGCCGAACTGATGAAAAATCTAGGCTCTCTGCGGAAAGAAGAGCGGCCAGCGGCTGGATCCGCAGCCAACGCCGCCCGTCAAATCACCGCCGAAGCCCACCAATTAGCCAAGGAACGCTTGGCTAAATTCGTAACTAACCGCAACAACTGGCTAGACGTAACTTTACCCGGCCGTCAGCTTCGCCGAGGTCACTCACATATAATCAGCCGCACGGCCACCGAAATTTGTTCCATTTTCGGTAATCTGGGTTTCAGCATCGTTGTGGGCCCAGAAGTTGAAACAAATTATTATAATTTTGAAGCTTTAAATTTTCCTCCGGATCATCCTGCCCGCGACATGCAGGATACTCTTTTCGTTTCAACTGATCTTCTTCTGCGGACCCACACCTCCTCCATGCAAGTTAGAACTATGGAAAAAAATCCACCCCCGGTCTGGGTAGTGGTGCCTGGCAAGACTTACCGCCGTGATTCTGACATCAGCCACTCACCCATGTTCCATCAAGTGGAAGGCTTGGCCGTGGATAAAGGCCTCACTTTCTCCGACCTTAAAGGAGTGCTCACCGCCTTTGTCACAACCATATTCACTCCGGATACCAAAATCCGCCTACGACCTAGTTTTTTCCCCTTCACCGAACCTTCAGCCGAAGTAGACATCGCCTGCGTTTTATGCGGCGGGCACGGCTGCCGCCTGTGCAAGGGTACTGGCTGGCTGGAAATTTTAGGCAGCGGCATGGTTGACCCGGCCGTCTACGGCTTCGTTAACTACGATCCAGACCAGGTCAGCGGGTTCGCTTTCGGCCTAGGCATCGAACGGATAGCCATGCTTAAATACGGTCTAGATAATATTCGGATGCTCTTTGAAAGTGACCTCAGATTTCTAACCCAATTTTAATAGCTCCCTTCGCGGGAATGTGAATAAAACAACTAAGCAGGTTTAAATGAAAGCAAGTTTGAGCTGGCTGGGCGATTTCGTCGAGTTGAAGGATCTAACCCCAAGGGAAGTAGCCGACAAACTAACTATGGCCGGTCTAGAGGTAGAAGACCTCTACGATCGCTTCACCCACTTAAATAAAGTGGTCTCAGCCCGTCTGGACAAAGTTATCCCATTGTCCTCAAGCGACTATTTAAAAAACTGCACCGTTTCAGCCGGGCCTTTCGGCCGCTTTACGGTAATCTGCGGCGCTCCCAACGCTCGTGAAGGTTTAACAGTTCCTCTGGCCCTATCTGGCACGATTTTGCCGGGAGGTCGTAAAGTAGAAATTATCAATATTTCAGGCCACCAATCCGAGGGCCTACTTTGCTCAGAGGCCGAATTAGGCCTAGGCCTAGACGCCTCCGGCCTTCTGGAACTACAGAACCCCGTCGGACTTACTCTGAAGGAAATAACCAGCCGCGAAGACTGGACTATGGAAATAGGCATTACTCCCAACCGACCAGACGGACTATCCATAATCGGCCTGGCTCGGGATCTGGCAGCCATCTTAAACCGACCCCTCAGACTCGTAGACAACCAGCTTCTGGAAACCGGACCGAAAGTTAACAGTCTAGCCCAAGTCATTATTGACGACCCGGAGCACTGCTCCCGTTTTACAGCCCGAGTCATAACTGATGTTAAAATCGGCCCCAGCCCATCCTGGATGGTCGAACGCCTGGCTTCGGTGGGCCTTCGCTCTATCAACAATATTATCGATGTTACTAATTACGTCATGCTAGAAATAGGCCAGCCTCTCCACGCCTACGACCTTGAAGCCCTGACCGACCACCGTTTAATCGCCCGATCCTACCCCAGGGGCACCCACTTCACTACTTTAGACGGCCAAGAACTAACACTAACGGCCAAGGTGAACCTTATGATCTGCGACGGAGAAAAACCAGTAAGTCTAGCCGGCATCATGGGCGGCCTTAATTCAAAAATAAAAGACCATACCCAGCAAGTACTTTTAGAGAGTGCGGCTTTTTCTGCTACTACCATCCGTAGAACTTCCCGGGCCAACGGCATATCCACCGACGCTTCCTATCGTTTCGAGCGTGGGTCAGATCCTGAAATCTGCGGCTGGGCTGTGGATCGGGCGGCCGCTCTCATACGGGAACTGACCGGGGGCACCATAGCCCAAGGACGCCTCGACCAATACCCTCGACCGTTTAAACCAAGACGAGTTAATTTTAGCCCGAAACGCTGTAACGCCTATTTAGGCACTAACTACAACCGCTCCGACATGCTACGAGTGCTTTCAGCTATAGGTCTGACCCTAGCTACCGACGAAGGTGAGATTATCACCACAGCCCTGCCCCCTTGGCGCCCAGACTTATCACGAGAGGTGGACCTGTGGGAGGAAGTAGCCCGCCTTCTGAATTTCGATCAGCTGCCAGCTACCTTACCCAAACCCCCGACCAAACGCCTGGCCCCGCCACCAATCTGGCAGTTTCAAGCTAAGGTTCGAGAAATACTCACGGCCCAGGGATTATCAGAGAGCATTACCTATTCCTTTATTAACCAGAATTTCGCCGATAAACTAGGTCTCCCTAAAAATAGTCTCTGGCGCCAAAGAATCCTCCCCATCCTTAACCCTTTAAGCGAGGAACAAGGCATTATGCGTCCTCTCCTGGCGCCGAGCCTCCTAGCAGCTTTAAAAACTAACCAATCCTCCGGGCATGACTTTACGGCTTTATTTGAACTAGGCCGGGTTTTCCTGGCTAATGGCCTAAACTGTCAACCGGAAGAAAGGGAAACTCTGGCCGGTCTTTTAAACGGCGCCAATGGGCAAGGCACATGGATTGAACCTAAGCGTCCGGTAGATTTCTGGGATATCAAAGGATTAGTGGAAACCCTAACCGAAACTCTAAATATCCCGGTTATTTGTGGTTGATTCTGATATCGCTATCACCACATATGCGCTGTTGCGCAGAAATCTTGAAGAATAGAAAAAGTTGAATTTACAACAGTGATTTTGGACGAAGCGCAGAATATCAAAAATCCCAACACGATCACGG
>LQAA01000081.1 GCA_001577715.1 Candidatus Adiutrix intracellularis
ACCAGCACCAAGCGACTTAAAAATACCGGCCTCGACCTCAGCCCTGTAATCCTAGACAACTTCATAGTCGGCAGATTAAAGCTCCAGACAATTCCAAGTTAGATAAACACCGGCTACCACCAGAAACATAACCAAATAGCCAAAATTATCTTTCAGCCACAAACCACAAAAAGGACCGGCAGCCAGAGTAACGGTGGTCCCCAAACCCAGATAATTCATACCCTCGCCCAGTCGGACGGGAGGGATAATCTGAGAGGCCAAGGCCGTCACCAGGGTAGAGGCCAAACCAAAGCCAAGCCCGTGCAAAAAACGGATAATCATGGCCGAGGGAGTGGTGTCGACCCACCAATAAGCAATTACCGCCCCGCCGCAAACTAGCAACCCCAGACGAATCAACCCCAGGACCCCGAATCTGGCAGCTAAACTGACCGATAGCATCCGCATCATAATAGCTGAAACGGTGAAACAGCTGAAGATGCGGCCTATTTCAGCTTCACTAGAGCCATTATTTTCCAGGTAAAGGCTCAAGATCGGTAACAAAGTATCAAAGCCCATAAAAAGGAATAAATTCAACACCACAAAAGTCAGAAAAGGTAAGGTCCACAATTTAGATATCCGCTCAGGAGTAACTCCGTCCCCCTCCAAAAGACTATCTTTATCGATCATAAAATCATTCTCCCCCAACCCAGCCCTGATTCCCCAGCTTATAAAACTAAATTATTAGTATAACGTCCAGAGTCCAGTTCTGCAAGCTCTACTTTTTAACAAACCAAAAAACTTATTCGCACAATCGGAATCACACTGTTCTGCACTACTTCGAGGGGGTAGACGGCAAAGTGGGGAAACTGTCTTAAAAGGGCCATAACCTTGTCCTCTGAAAAAAACTTGATTGGAACTTATGATCAGATGCGTTCCGCTGACGGTCCCACTCCGGCTCACAGTAAAACTGATATTAACTACCCTGGTGGTGCGTTGGGTCTAGGCCGTCGGCGGGTATTTTTTATTCCACTCCAGTCGGCGGTGAAATAGCAACCTGTGACTCTACAAGACATTTCTGGTGCCCTGGGCCGCTACCATCCCCAGCTTCCTCATCCCACCCTGCCCCTATCACTCTCTCTCCGGAGGAACCGTTGTCACCTGGAACAATGACCTAACCGGACGTTAAGGTTACCGCCTACCAGGGCGCATATTTGAGGCTAATCTTAAATTTAGGTTTATCAAAGAGTAGCGAAGCCGGGAGTGGGAGCGTTAAAGCCGCCTCTCCCGAAATACTTTTTATAATATCCGGTACTTCCTCTAATTTTTTAATCACTTCTTCCAAATTTAGCTTGGGAAATAATTTCAAATCAATTGAAAGTTCTTACGGGGTATCCCTCCTCACCGCGCTGCTACCGGATTCGCCACCTAGAAAATCGTATTACAAAAAATTAAAGCTAGCCAAAGAGTTAAATTTATCGGTATCTTCTCCTTAGATCCGCCTGGGTCACCTTATATAAATCCCTAAATGCAGGATAACCGCGACTAGCATCGACCACCAAAAAATCACTCATTTATCCGACTGTTCCGAAGCTAGAGTCATATTTATAGCCCTATCTCGACGCTGAAGTAGTAACTGCAATTACCGTAAATTCAGCGGGGGCCGGGCCTGAGCTCTCTATCTCTTCCTCCGTTACACTAATCACCAAGTTAACCTGGACAAAACCGAACCTAACCCAGCTCGATTATCAACTCTATCATACGGGTATATTTAACTTCCTCATAACCCCACACATATATATATGACAACTCTTCGGTTCCCAGACCAACTTTTAAAAATAGACGTATCAGCCTAGGACTGCCACTTTGTACTTATTCACAAAAATACAATTTTCGGCGTCTATCCCTATAACCACCGGGTACTCCAAACGCGGCATAATATTGCCGCCAGCCTCAGATAAATTAATATAAACTCCGTCCAGCATCAAAAATGCTTAACCCAAAAATACTAATAATTTAACGAAATAATGATTATTTTAAAATACCGTAATCGTCTCTTTATATCCCGACCACCCCCGCCAATAGTTAATAAATTAAAAGTAGCAATCTCTATTTAAATGCATCTTCGATAATTTTAAAGTCACTTTTTTATCTAAAAAACCTATGCTATACTATTTTTAAAACATGAACACAGGTAGTCTTTATAACTTTTAAAAACGTAAATCACAAGAAACTTATCAAAAATGTCCGCCGCCTGGTGGCCGCTAAATATCGTCTACCACCTGCCCTTAAAGCGACTATCGAACTCTTTATCACCCTATATATGCTTCTTTTAGAACATTTACTAAAAAATTCATAGAATAGCAATATATCACCCTCCCAAAACATTACTCATCAACAGAAATCCAAAGCTAAAAAACAACACTATAAAGCTACTCAACCTGGCTAATACGATAAAACTATTAACTCGAGAGACTGGTCAAATTATATCAAAATGTTAGAAACTAACTGTTCTAAATTATCAAAAATAATTTAGTGTAAAGACGAATATTAAACATTCATTAGAAGCAAATTTATTTTTTTTGATTTTTCCAATGATACTAAAAAATTTGTAATAATATTACATAATCATAATATTAATCCGCTAAAATAGATTCCTTTACTCATCATTCAATGTACTCTTTAAGGACTACATGGTCGTTCTAACTTGTAAATTCTTTTTCAAAACATACAAATTTTTTTGGGTAACTATATCCGCTAAATACCGAATAAAAAATTAACCAGCTATTTAAATTCGATATTTTTTAATATTATTTATGATTTGCATCTGATATATCCTGAAGCTCTTTAAACAAATTATCTACAAAAATTTAATTACTCTGGATGAGTCTAAATATTTCAATTCTTATAAAAACATTATTGAAATTGCTCTACTAAAGAGCATTCCAACAGGGAAATAAAATATTTTACCGATTTTTAGGAACCACCATTGTCGCATCTGGCCAAAATACAGCTCTACCCCTGCCCAAGAAATTATGACCTCGAAAGACAAAAACAAAAAATAAGACTGCAAATAAAAAACTGCCTCGTCATAGTTGGGTAAACAAGATGCAAAAATCAAAGAACCACCCCTATCTTTCTGTATAATAACCTTTCTACCCACCAACCATTCTGCGAAACGAATTTATAATCTGAATTAACATCTCTACCTGCAAACCTTCCGCTCACAAGACTTCACAACCTAAAATCCCGAAAAATATTTTACCTACACTCATATAGCCTAGAATTTATCTTGAATCTTGATCAAAATGATCTCTTCTTCGAAGGGTATATAAGAACACTATCACCACAATTAAAGCAGGGTATTTTGTTCAGGAGGAATTTATTAGAGTAAATTAATTCTTGAGATGCTTACTTGCAACTAATTGAAAAAAATATCATATAATTTCTTATAGCAAGAATTTAAAGAGCACTATTCCAACCAGGGACATCCAGCTAAAAATATTCATTTAGTATGTAGGCTGTTAATTATAAAATAACTTAAAGATTCGAGTGATGATCAAGTTGTTCAAAAGTGGAAACATAATACCTACTCTCAATATTTTTATAAAGAGACAATCTTCCACTGGGCCGCGTCTTGCATGTTATCTCTAACTAATTCTAAGCAGGAGCCTCAAAAGATTAAAGAAGTAAAAAGCTAAGCGCTACCTTAAGACCATTACCTTAACCTTGTTTCGTAAAATTAAGCGAAAAAAAGCGATGATTAATTTAGAAATTTATCAAAAGCAATCCAAAGGTTTCAAACGTATTTTAACCCAATAGCAAAAAGATAAAAATAAAAATTACAATTTACATAAATCGAAAACACTCTATATCGCCAAAGATAAAAAGCACAATAAATATGAGTCTAGTTCTAAAGTTTTAATAGCGATAACTAAGATTCACAACGTGATTATAGTTACCAAAAAATTAACCGTACCCTCCACGATGGTAGCACGCTTGTCGATACAATCTAACAAGTAACCAGGAATTTAAATTATAAACTAATTTTGAGGATTTATGACCGAGGTTATCAAAATCGTAAAATAATTGAAAGTGTCCAAATATTAACACCAGAAAATTAAGGTCAAAAAATCAGCAACCCTGAAAAATAAAAAAATAAAAAATACAATTAACAACGTAGTATAATAGAATCAATTATCGGACATCTTAAATCAGATTTTCAAATGTTTCGAAATCTCCTAAAAAAAATCCTAGGAGATAAGATCAACGCCCTTATAACCATCGTTGCTTTCAACTTCATGAAATAGGTGCGCGAAGCAACGCTTTATTTGCATTTAGTCCTTTTGAGACTTTTGACAACGTTTTACGCCAATAGAACCCGCAACGCTTGAGCTAATACCTATTTTAAAAAACGTTTTAAAGATCAACTAAATACTCAAGCTTATATATGCGGACACCTGTAACAGAGTTGACTTTGCCTATGGGTACCTTTTTATTATCGGGTTTATTATTAGTTTTTCAGAAGGAGGTGCAATCAATAAGGGATATCTACTTTCCAACCTTCTATTCAATTATACAAACCTCCTATATATAAATATACAAACCTCCTATATATAAAATAATTTAATATGCAAAGAACTATATTATTAACTATAATTTAAGCAACTAATTAAAAATAATTCAATATTTAAAATCCTTGAGACTTTAGGTTTACAAGCGTATTTTTCTAAAATTAAACTAAATTGCTTATCTTTGTACAAGCCTATTCCAGACAAAGGCCGAAGAGAATATCGGTATAAATGGCTGGATGTAATTTCGATCCGTAATGACAAAGATTCTTTGAAAATTAACTAAAATAATCTTAAAATAACAGATGTTACTAATAAAGTAAAGTCTCCAATCTATAGCTTTATTACCAATCTCAACCTTCCAAAGGCGATATCGAGAACTTGCTCAAATACGTCAGAAGTCAATAGAAAATGAGACATCAAATATATTAAAAAATACCGGCTTCAATCTAAAATATACTTCTATACACAGGAAAAAACTCTCACCGCGCTTCTGGTAATACTTAGTTTGCTAGTCTTCACCATGCACAGTATTTGTTAGTTAATTAAAACACTATTGCAGACTCCTGGGGTATACTCCTCGGGACTATCATATCAGGCGTCCCAGCAACATAAATACACTATAAATACACTAATACGGCCTCTATTCTTATTCATATAAATCTAAAATTAGAACTATTACAATTATTTTTTACCCAAATATGCTTGAATTTTTTTCAACGCCCCCGAGGGTAGCGATAAAACTTGTTAAATCTACATTCTATGTTATAATTAATTATCAAAAATTTAGCCAAAAATCAAAACATCGTGAGATTAAGATAATAAGGAGTAAATATGAAAAAAATGAGCGGGGCGGGGCGGAAAGTTTTAAAAATTATACATCTCTACTTAGCTGCTCTATGGCTCGGTGGGGCCGTAACTTTAAATCTGATGATTTTTGCTTTAGGTCCGGCGACAAGTGGCGAACAGCTATTCGGTTATGATCTAGCTCGCAAATTTGTGGATTACTTTATTATAATTCCAGGGGCCTTAGGCTGCCTAGTTAGCGGACTTTTAATTTCCGGGTTGACACCTTGGGGGTTTTTTAAGCATCGCTGGGTAACGCTTAAATTAATTCTAACCGTCTTGTGCATCCTATTTGGAACCTTTATTTTAGGACCGTTTCTGGATACTCAACCGCTGATTTCCGAAAAGATAGGACTCGACGCTTTAACTAACCCTAATTATCTAGCCAACATAAAGGGTAATCTACTCGGCGGACTAGTACAATTAGCCGCAATGTTCTTCATGACGGCCATCTCAGTTATTAAACCCTGGCCCAAAAAATTAAAGTCTCCGAATCAGCAACTATCACCCTGATTCAAGGTTAAGAGCTTACCAGATTATAGGCCCTAAAGAAGTAAGGTATCCAGTCTCTGGTTAAACTATATTAAATTATTGCGGAGGAGGATAAATTAAATTTAGTTAAACAAAATCGTTGATTAGGGATTTAGCAAAGCCAAAGAGCCCCCGGCTAGATCGACCGACTCGTCGTAAGCCCCGAAATCAAAAGAATTATTGGGGACTCCTTTAAAGCTATCCTCCGTTTCTTTAAGCCCGAAGTGATTCTAGGCTCTAAAGCTAGTTGCGTCCCAAATATTTTGCTCACTGTTACTAGTGCCGACACTCATAATTACTTCTAAAAATAATCGGTCTTTTCTTTCAACCACGTTTAATTTTTTTTAAAAAAGGCAGGCGATCAAAACAGCATTACCAGCTTCTCTTTTTAAAACATGCATTTTAAAACTACCCCAGAAGTCAGCCAAAATTTCTCCCACTTCCCAAAGATTAAACAATCGATGAAACCAGCTATAATATTTTAGATTTAACACCAACTACCATCTCACAGACTTAAAAAAAAGGAACCCTTATGCGTCTACAATTTAAAGTCGGAAAGCCGGCCTGGCCCGAGGCTGACACTGCTACTTTTATTTTTGAAGATCAGGTTGATTTAAAAAAACGGCCGGAACTTGAGTCCTTGGCTGATCTTATTGCTCCTTTACTCAATTCAGGCCAATTCAAAGCCTCTTATCTAGCGGAACTACCTCTTAAAACAGAATTTGGCTGGCTGCTTCTGGTAGGCTTAGGTAAAATAAACTGCCTGAAACCAGCCAGAATAATTGAAGCTGCAGCTACTGCAGTTAAAATGGCCCTGGCCAGGAAAATTCGCAGCCTAGATCTACTCCAATTGCCAACCGAAATGAAAGCCTGGCCCAATGCCATAGAACTGGCCGGTCTCGGGGGACAAATCGCTCTTTACCGGCAAACTAAACATAAAAGCAAATCCGAATCGGAATCAGATTTGAAACAACTCCGCTTCTGGGGCAGTTCAACAAGCGGAACCGCCCGGCTCAAACGAGCCGAAATTATCGCTGAGGCTATTTGTCTAACTCGTCGCCTGGGTGATCAACCCAGCAACTACCTCTACCCGGAAACTTTTGCCCAAAAAGCCGCCTACCTAGCCAAAAATCAGGGTTTAAAAGTTCAAGTTCTAAATAAAAAAGATCTAGTTCGGGAAAAATTTAATCTCATTTTAGCAGTAGGCGCCGGCAGCATTCATCCACCCCGGCTGGTCACAATTCAATATAATGGGGCGGTAGCTAAGTGGCCCCCTCTAGCTCTGGTAGGTAAAGGCATTACTTTCGATTCGGGGGGAATATCGCTTAAACCAGCCATTACTCTCGACGGCATGAAAACCGATATGGCCGGCGCGGCAACAATTTTAGCGGTAATCCTAGCTGCCGCCCAGCTAAAGCTGCCTTTAAATATAAGAGCTATCTTACCCCTGGCCGAGAATCTACCTAGCGGTTCAGCCAGCCGAGTTGGCGATGTCTACACTAGCCGTTCCGGCCAAACGATAGAAGTAACTAATACTGACGCCGAAGGCCGCCTAATTCTAGCCGAAGCCTTGACCTGGGCCGGCGAAATGACACCGAAAGCTATTATAGATGTAGCCACCCTAACCGGAGCTTGCGCAGTAGCCCTGGGGGATAATTGCGCCGGCCTCTTCAGTAACAACAAAAAACTACAAGCGAATCTTCTGGACGCCGCCGAGGCTACAGGTGAAAATTTGTGGCCGCTACCCCTTTTGGAGGAATACGAAGAAAATCTAGAGAGTCATACCGCCGACCTGGTTAATGCCCCCAGAACCCAAAATGGCGGGGCCATAAACGCCGCCCTATTTTTACAAAAATTTATACCTTCCCGATGCGCCTGGGCTCATCTTGATATAGCGGGTCCAGGACGAGCTGGTAAAGCTCGCCCGAGTACACCCGTGGGGACCAGCGGATTTGCTGTCAGAACTCTTTTGTATTATTTGCTTAATAAAGCCTAAAAACCTCGGCATAAATCTGCTAACCCTTATGACCAAAAAAGTCGACCTAAGCAAGCTACTGCTATTCCTCAAAAAACTCTGGCCGCTCTTCAAGGGTAACGGTCGAAATCTAACTTACCAAAATTTAATGGGACTATCTCTAGTTAACCGCTTTAATCGAAATTGTATCTAGTTTTCCGATTTAGCTCCAAAGTAGCGCTCGCCCAACTAGGTAACTCTAGGAATGCTGAAAAAATTTTTCGACTACCTGGCAGAGATGACACCAACAAGGTAACTATTTAAAATACCGACGAACCCACTCCCTAATCCATTTTTTTAATAGGCCATACAATTGGCTAAAGCCCGCAGTCTGGCGATGGACTTAGTAACCAATAACCTAAGAGATATAATCAGCGATAATTTAACTCTCAAAGACCACCAGTCTTTTAAATGGATTAATTTGAGTCTGGATATAACGAGTACCACTCAATATCAGGCTCTAAAAGATTAAGTTAGCTTTGATCTGATACTAGCTAATCTGACTAGGCTTGTTAAATTAAAACTAAGGGTAATTCTAAAAGTGGGTTATGTGCTAACTAACCGAGGGGGTATTCCGGAAGGTTTGGAACACTTAACACAGCATATTTAGAAATTGAAGGTAGATTATCTGCAGATTCGCCTAGCGATCGTTCATCCTAAACTTGTTAACCGGCCACTCCCTTCCTTTTTTAGAAAAATTAAATTCACGATTTTTCCAGTTAATCTTATAACCTCGACTAACAACACTTCCAGGGGTAACCGGGAATTACCCCACCGGCCGGAGCCACAGCCTGTCCTCGGTAACGCACAGTCTGACCTTGCGGCTACTTGAACACTAAAGCTACCGCCCAATCCACCTGTTACTTAACCAAAGAACAATTTTACAAAAATCTGGACAGACTCGAAAAAGCCCGTTAAAGCACTTAGCCCGCTTTGGCTGAGTTTTGTTTTAGTAGCTACCTTCAGTACCCCCTAGCTAAATTCACCCAAAAATTACACGATTTTAAACACTTTACCCTCCCTTATTTTATCTAAGTTGACAAAGTTAAAAGGCCAGGGTAACATAAAAATTAGTTAAACTTTGGGAGTATATGGGTACCGGTGTGCCCCCTGGTCTTCAAAACTAGTGCTGGTGGTTAATAGCCGCTTAGGTGAGTTCGATTCTCACATACTCCCGCCAATAACTATTTAAATTTTGATATGTGACTAGATCTGGCTACGGTTAAATCTATTATAAACATCCACCACCGATTGCCACCAAGCCAGAAACTACCGAAGTGATTCAACGCTAATCTAAAATTACTAATTGAATAGTTCAGTGCAGAATCATGGGCTTAATCTCCAACGATGTAGCCACGTCCCATAGCTCCATCGCCATAGAGTGTTTAGTTCCAAAGTAAAAGTATATGCCGGTAATGCCCAGACTGCCACAAGCTTTTAACCAGGCGTAGTACAAACGAGTTTAGCCAAAACCTTAACTAGGGCGAATCCCCCCCTACCAGGCTAGTAATTAGAAAAAAGCAAATTCTAGTTAAAGACTAGAAATAAAGACCGAACTATTTTAATTAAAGGGTGGTATAACAACGCCTGAGGGGCGCTAAATAGTTTACCAAATACACTATATTCACAGGTCTACCTCTAAAAGTGCTATTTTTTTGCCTTTGTTTATCGACCACCCGTAAACAGGTTAACATATCCCTCAACGTCAGTTGATTAGCCATCAGGTTTTCCCATAATTAACTCCTGATGTATTCCACTGTTCTTTTCGTATTCTTAAATAGTATTTTCATAAACATGTGGAATATGATCAGAGTAGCACTTAGCCTCTATTATTTCTAAACTTTTCTTTCTACACAGTTCACACGATATTTTACTTACATCGACCTTGAGCTTCCCATAAATCACTTACTTATAGTTCTTCGTCGTAAGTATTATGTAATATTTACATCCCCATCTCGTATGAGCTAAACTATTTTCATTCATTAGGACAACTTTCTTATATCTTCTTGATGCAGTTAGTAGACCTTCACCACTTTAACATTTGAAGGCTTCTTTGACTTAAAATTAAAGTTAAAGAAGCCATATCACTATCACAAGTTACTCAGAAAAAATTTCAAAATTGGGTTTTTTTACTCACTAAACGAATCTAGAGTCGTACTTTAAAACATTTTTATTATAAAATATTGTAATCATTTACAAAGATAAAACAACTTATTTTTTGTTAAATTTTTCTAACTAACCAAAGATTTGATCAACATTTATGCAGAATAAACAGCAATTATTATTAAAGATATATTAATGAAGAATATTACATTAAGCTACACTGTTTATAGGAGCATCCGAGCAATCGAACACGTTCAACTTAACGCCACGACTAAAGATTTAGGCTACATTAAATATAATAATTTTAGTATTATAAGAGTTATTTATAAAGGTAGTCCCCACAAGCTGAATCCCAACGAGGTCGCCGAAATCAAACGGGAATGTCAGAATATACTAAAGCGGATCACCGACAAATTAAACCGTTACCAAGATAAACGCTATGCACAATTTTAGCCGATCGACCAGGACAACCGGATAGTTCCGAAGATATCTCCGGACTCGCTGGTGGGTCAGGGTGCTAAAGTTTTAGATCTACCTTCTCTCTGGCTTCAAAACGAAGCTTGATTTTTTACCAATCCCCGGTTATACTCGTTAAAGGCCTATTAGCGGGACCTCTCGGCTTTACGTGACATTCTCTAACTAACCCCGTCAGATCCGGAAGGAAGCAGCGGTCCGTTCTGAGAATGGGCCGTGAATTACCGGGAGGTTCCGTTAACTGGCTCTATTTTTTAACTCTTTTTAGGAAAAAATAACAAATAATTTTTCATAAGGAAAAACCGCAATGCCAGATTTTCTAGAAAGTGCCATGATGCTGGCCTTCGGCTGTGCTTGGCCAGCATCCATCATCAAAAGTTTAAAAACTAAAAGCACCGTAGGTAAAAGCCTGCCATTTTTACTCATAGTTATAGCTGGCTATCTCTGCGGCATCGCTTCCAAAATTACGGCCGGCCAGATCAATTATGTGCTATTTTTCTATATCCTGGATCTGACTCTGGTAGGTTTCGACACCTACCTTTATTTTAGAAATCAGAAATTGGATCGCGGGTGAGCTTCTGTGAAAGAGATAAAATATTTTCCGCCTGAAAAAATAGCTTCAAGCCAGACCCCGTCACCGATAGACAGCCAGGAGGATTAGTTTGAGAATAAGGATGAAGCCTAAAATAATTAATTTCGCCTCAAATAGAACATCCAGGTCCTGCCTTATTAAAGCTGCGGCAGGGGTTCTCTTTCGACCGCCTCTTTAAGGAGCGGGTGAAAGCGATTTTAAATTCGTAGCCGTCATCGGCCTTATACTCCTCTGATATTCGGCGGCGCTTAAATGCAATAACCCTAACTAGACAGAGTAAAAAACGAAATAAAATTACTGTCAGTGCAAATTTTTTATTATTCAGCCTAGGCTTCGACCGGAAGGAGGATTGCAACCTCGTAAATAGCTATTAACGTACCATTGGAAGAGCCAAAAGCTAAAGAGACCACCGGATTATCGTCAAAACACCAACCCACCCCATTGACCGCCAAAAGGCCGGCGGAACCTAAGCAAAATAGATTCATCAATATATGAAGCAGCGCCTAAGGATGCACTGAATGGGTTGCTAAGTACAACTTATTTATAAATTTACCACTAAAATAGTTATTTCTTTTTATTTTTATTTACCGACTTATCCATAAACGGGTCAATGTGCTCCTTTAACGTCAGCTAGTCAACCAACAGGTCTTCCCGTAATTAATTACTGATGTATTTAACTATCCTTTTCGCATTCTACCTACCATATCTACATAATACCCACGATATCAGAAATGCCTACTGCTATACCCATACTTCAGGTTGGCATGACTATCAGATATCACCAGTAAATTTTTATCCTTCAGATAACTCATTACCTCCGACATACTATACTTCAACAATGTCCTTATAAACATGTGGACATGATCGGAACAACACTTAAATCTCTGTTATTTCCAAAATTTTTCCTTCACACAGTTTACGCAATATTTTATCTACATCGACCTTGAGCTTCCCATAGATTACTTGCCTACAGTACTTCAACACAACACTATACGATACTTACATTCACATCCCATATATACTAAGCTACTCTCGTCTATTCTAAAAGCCTCCTTATGTCCTATCAATACGGTTAACAAATCTTTATTATTTTAATACTTGAAAGCCTCTTCAATTTAAAGCTAAAGTTAAAGAATACCTACCACCAGTATAGCTGATAGCTTTTTTAAACTTAAGCGTACAATAAAAATAAAATAAACCCGAAGGAGTGCATCCGAACTTATAAAAATCTTTCCCGAATAGCATAAGCTTTCAAAACGATAAAGCACACAGCTGCAACAAAAAGCCTTCGACTTACTCCAATCTATAAATCGTATTTAGTAACTAATTTTTAAATAACGTTTTGAAATAAATAATAAATAATTTTAATGGCCTATAGAATTTTAATTTAGAATTTCCACCGCTTCGGAAGTTAGGCTAACCAGAAGCCCACCGCGCACCGACTCAATAATTACCACCGAAAGTTTAAATTAAATAAGTAATTCATACAGAACCTCTTATTTTAAATAATTTCAGCCAATATAACTGAATTAAATCTGGGTAAAATGCTACTCATATTCGTTCAGTAACCGCCTTAAGTGTCTAAAAGCCACCATACATAAAAAAATCGAGCTGCTAAATTAAGCTCCGCTCTTTTTTTCGGCGCAAAAATTTATAGAAACGATGGTAACAGACTAAATTATAATTATCCGCTTTAGGTTGTACATGAAGTAAAAATTGAAGTAGACTACCCAACATTTTTTAAACTAACCAGCAAAGATACAATTGGTTTTGACTGGAGAATCAATTAGTTGAGTGAGTAGTTTGATGGCTAGGTTTATTTTTAGCGGAAGCGCCGATAAAATCTACCCCAGCGAAAGCTTAACTCTAGCCTTCATAATAAATCCAGGCTGTACTAAAAAAATAACCCCAAAGCGACCATAACCTAACCTATAATACTTTCAACTTCGTCATAGTTGATCCCTTTAGGGTTCCAAGCAAAAACTAATAAACACATCAGCCCGAATCCTAAAAATAAAATATTGTTACCGAAGCTGGTAAAATATCTTTTTCCAATAACTGCCTCCAATTTTTTTGGGTTTAATCAATTACAGGCCTTACAACGGCCGCAATTATTTTCCGGGGGACAGGGCGGAGTTGGCAAATTTAAACCAGCCCGGACCCATTCCGCTTCCAATCTAGAAACCCCTTCCGCTGGTTGAACCAGGTGCCAGGGTTTAGGCTTATCCCGTGGCCAGGGCCGGTGCAACGGATGATCCGGACGGTAAGCAACCTCAGATAAGGAAGCCCTCAAGCGACCCTGATTCTTGAACAAAGCCGCAACCAAACGGCCGCTTTCTATCCCCCCCCTGGCTAATAGCCCCTGAGTGATAGACCAGAGAGGCGGGTCAAGATTAACTTTCAGCCGGACTATCCCTTTTAGAGCATGACTCACCCACAGGCCTTTACGCCGAAGCTCTGCTTCAGTGTCCATGGCCGCTTCCTCGAACGGGGTATGGGCTTTAGGGGTAAAATTAGCCAGTGAGAGCAAAAGTTCCGGCCGTCTAGCCCCATAGCGAGCTTCAACCCTTATTTTCATCACTAGTTCCACTAGGGCCGCTAAATCCTGGTCGGTTTCCCCCGGAAGTCCAAGTAAGAAATAAAGTTTTATTTTTTTTAAACCAGCTTCGGCCAAAAGACGAACTCCAGCCAAAATCTGCTCTTCAGTTAAAGCCTTGTTCAAGCGATCCCGCAGAACCTGACTGCCGGCCTCCGGGGCCACAGCCACCCCCTGAAGCCGACCTGCGGCCAGTTTTTCCGCTAGCTCTCGAGTTAAAGCCGTCAGCCGCAAAGAAGCCAAAGTCACCTCATGTTTGCGTTGAAATAGAATAGTCAATAACTCCGCTAAATCCGGATGGTCGGCAGCGGCTGGACTGATCAAGCCAATTTTTTCCCCATTAACCCCGGCCATAGTAAGGGCCGCCAAAATTTTAGCCAGGGGCCAAGGACGATGAGGTCGGAACAGCGCCCCCGCCAGACAGAATCGACAACCATAGGGGCAACCCCGACTTATTTCCACTAATCTAGTCCCAGAAAATTCAGCCCGAGGGCTGACTATGGGAGCCACCGGAGGTAAAAGATCGACTGGGGGTGGCCAGAGCAGAACGGCGGGTTTAATCCGGACCAAGACTGCGCTGGAAGGAGGAGGCGGTAAAAAAAAGTCACAATCCCCTTCACCGAGGGAAGTAAAAGGTTCCGTAACTGATCCGGGCTGGAATGAACCCGGAGTATTTTGGGCTACAAAACGCAAACGATCAATTTTAGGTAGGGGGGAAAACCTAATCGTGTCCCAGACTGAAATTAATTGAGGCCATTGGGCCTCAGCTTCACCAGTTAAAATAAGATCAACAAAAGACATAACCGGCCAAGGATTAGCCCAAACCGCCACCCCCCCGACTAGAACCGGAGGATCGGATTCAGCCCGTTGGCTTCTTTCCGGAGCCAACCCAGCCCGACTCAGAATAGCCAGGAGTAACCAGTAATCATTTTCTAAGGCCAAGGAGGCAGCTACCAAATCGAAGCTATGAAGGGGCCGTCCGCTCTCCAATGACAAAAGGGAACTACCGCTCTGTTCATAGTCAACGGCCAAAGCTCCATCTGGCCAGAAAAAACGCTCAGCTAAAACGTCGGGCCGACTATTCAAAAATCCGTAGATGGAAAGATAACCTAAGGCCGAAAGAGCGGTTCTATAGGTTCCCGGCCAAATCAACGCTACGTTTAAACGCCCGCCCGGATCTTTAGGCGCAGGACCAGTTTCGGCCGCTAGTACTTCCCTAAGCCTAGCTTTGACCCGCCAAGCCATTCCACCTTCTCAATCCGCACTATGGCGAAGATAAGTAGGTATATCGAAATTGTCGCCATCAAGATTAATGGATTCGTAACGTTTAGCCAAACGACTACGGCGATCGGTTCCGCCGACGGCGGTTCTACCAATGGCAATATTCTGATTAGGAGGCATCTGAACGCGTTCAGACATGAATTTACGATTCTGAACAAGCGGTACTGTCGGTTCAGAATAGGTTATGACTTCGGAGATCGCCGGGGCCAGCTTTTCCGATGGCGTCAGCGTAGTCGGCAGTTCCAACGGTAATTCTTCCATTACCCTAAGCGATTGTGATTGGGCCTTAGCCTGACCAAGGCCCGTAGCAATAACTGTAACCTTAACTATACCATCTTCAGCCAAAGTTTCATCAAAAGTTACACCGTGAAAAATTTCGGCCTCAGGATGAGCCACCGTAGTGATAAAATTGCAAATAGTGGAAACCTCTTCTAAACCTAAATCGTTAGGACCGGTAATATTAATAAGAATACCCTGGGCGCCATTTATGCTGAGATCGTCCAAAAGAGGACTACAAACAGCCTGTTGAGCGGCCTTAGCAGCCCGGTCGTCGCCGCTAGCCTGACCAACACCCATTATAGTCGGGCCTCGCTTAGTCATAACCGTTTTTAGATCCTGGAAATCCACATTAACGAGGCCCCGGCCGGTTATTAAATCAGTAATACCCTGAATAGCTTTTAACAGAACCATATCAGCTTCGTGAAAAGCCTGCTGCAAGCTGCACCCCTTAGGCATAGTAGCCATAAGTTTTTCATTAGGCACCACCAGAATACAATCACAGTGCTTAGTCAATTCCCCAATTGACTCCATAGCCTGTTTCATGCGACGAGGACCTTCAAAGGAAAAAGGCTTGGTCACCACGGCTACAACCAAGGGGGGGGTGTTAAGTTTGGAAAGAGCCTCGGCCACTATAGGCGCCCCACCGCTACCCGTTCCGCCACCCATACCGGCGGTGATAAAAACCATATCGCTATCAGCCAACATATCTTTAATACGATCTAAATCCTCCTGAGCCGCGGCCCGTCCCACCTCGGACTTACCACCACAACCTAGGCCCTTGGTCAGCTGAGCACCAACCTGAACTTTGTGAGGGGCCAAGTTGCGTTCCAAATCCTGCATATCTGAATTAGCGGCCACAAACAGAGGCCCAGAGACTCCAGCCTCAATCATGTTATTAATGGCATTATTTCCGCCGCCGCCAATGCCGAACACCTTAATTTTATGCAAAATCTTAGTGTCTTGAAAAGCAAACTCCATCATTATTTCCTCCTCTTGGGGCCTGGATCAAAGGTCTCAGACTATTCAGACCACATAATGTTGTATTTAGCCTTGGTTACGGCCACTTATCCAATTATCGACAG
>LQAA01000082.1 GCA_001577715.1 Candidatus Adiutrix intracellularis
AAATATATTTTATGACAACAAATTAAATTGGTTATTAATTCCCGGCAGCTTATCAACTATCGTGAAGCTGCCTATTATTATAAACGTTATGAGAAAATTTATCATAGTTAAATGCCGTCTGAGGTTATTAGTACTAGGTCAATAGGCCAATCTTTAACCACCTGCCTAGCTTTTTTAAAAAAAGCAACTCCCCTATTTTAGGTACTCGTCTTTGCAGTTCTTTATAGCCAGAGTACTAGGATACCCTATCAGCCGTAGAAAAATAGTCAATACCTTTCACAAGTATTTAAAAAACTACCTGCCCAAAACCAATTCTATCTGACTCATTTCATTAGGAACACACAATTTTTAAATGAACTAGGTTGCTTTAATAAATAAAAAAATCGAACCCCGCGAAAAAAGGACCAAGCCAAGGTAGTGCCGGCTCTTTCCCAGAACTAATATAGTAATAGATTAGTAAGCTATCGTTAATGCGAATGGGCTTAATCTCCTCAACCCCATCCGCCGCCAAAAAACTAAAAAAATTAAGATGTTGAAGAGACCATCCTTGGGCACTACAAGCTTGAAAGAAATATAAATTAAAGAATAAAAAGCGATCATCTTTTTTGTGCATCTATCGACAGAAACCTAGTTGTATTACCTGTCGTTTCCTGTTATAATATAATAAAGACTTATGAAAAAATCCAATCTCTCTAAATTTTTTTAGTTTATTTAGCTAATCAAAGGTAAACAAGGTAAGGACGAGAAAAATGTATGGAATTATAACTAAATTTTACAAACAGTTCTTTTTCTACCTCTCTTTTTATCTCATCGCCTTCCTAGCCTTACCAGTCGGAGCCGAGGTTGTGGTTCAGGTTATGTCGGTTCAGGACGAAGCGGCGGCCAGAAAAGAAGCCTCTCGTTTATTCAATCTTGGTGTATCCGCTTTCAGCCGCACCGAAGAGCTTGAAGATAAAGGGGCCTGGAGCCGGGTCTATTTGGGCCCCTTCGACACAACCGATGACGCAGCCGCAACAGCCGAGACGCTAAAAAAAAACGGAACTATTAAAGACTTCATCATCAAAAATAACTACGAGGCTGTTGTAACTCCGGAAGCCTTTGACCCACTGGCTATTGCCGTTGAAAACCCGGAAGAAGTAGTAACTGTTCCAGCCCCGGTCGCCACTAACGTGACAGATCTACCGACCGCCCCAGCGAGATTACCCCTAGCCGAAATTTCCACTTACAGCAAACCCGTTGACCAGGATCAACCCCAAGAACTAGATCTGAGCCAACCGTCGTCGGTTCATCCCCCCCTATCCGTTTATGGTCAAGAGTCTCCACCGGTGGTAGCTGAATCACAACCACCCCTCTACGGTAATATCGAAACGAAACAACCCCAGTTAGGCACGGCGACTCGTCCTAAAGGTCTAACTCCGAACGACAATCTACCCGACCCAATCTCGTACTCCACTACCGTGCCAGCCTCCAAAAGCAATCTTAAAACCACAGCCCCAGAACTAACTTCAACCCTACCCACCGCCGCCACCGGCCTAAGGCTTCAATCGACCCCTATAGCCGGAGATAACAATCTCTACACATTGTCCAAAAAAAGAACTTCGCATTTAGCTGGTTTCGACTTTCTAGTGGATCTTTCTTCCAGTATGCGTCGCATGTCAGCCTGCCAAGGTCGCATCCGGGAAGAAGCCATAGCCCATTTAATTCGTAAAATGAATCACCGCATTCCTAATTTGCCCTATAATGCCGCCATGCGGAGTTTCGGCTACAAACATGCTCTCACCCGGACTGATTTTACCGCTCTTTCTTATGGTCTAACTACCTACAACCGCGATGATTTTGAAGCCGCTGTGAGTCGCCTAACGGCGGCTGACTCCGTCTCGCCTTTCGCCGATGCCATCGGAGAAGCCGATAACGAACTACAAAATCTAGGCTCCCCAAAAGCCGTTTTAATGTTTTCTGATTTTGAAATTTCTATCGGTTCCGGTAACCCGGTACGTAAAGCCGAAGACCTTCGACGCCGTTACGATCCAAGTTTAACTATTTATACTTTCTACGTAACCCGCCAGCTTGAAGCCGAAAGGCTAGCTAAATCCATCGCCCAAGCCGGCAATGGAAAAGCTTGGGAAATCTGCTCGCTCCTAAATAACGAAACCGAATTTGAAGATATGATGATGACTATCTTCGGCCCCGCCGATACCGCTCCCTGTCCTGACAGCGACGGCGATGGCGTCTGTGATGCCAACGACATATGCAACAACACCCCCAGGGGCGCCCCGGTCGACGAACGCGGTTGCTGGATAGCTACTTATGCCCAATTTTTCGATTTCGATAAAGATATAGTCAAAAGTGAATTTAAATCTAGGTTGCAACATGCGGCCGATCTTATTAAAAACAACCCGAGCCTGCCCCGGATTATTATCGCCGGCCACACTGATAATATAGGCCGGTTCGAATATAATCAGGAGCTTGGACGCCGCCGCGCCCAGGCTGTTCTGAACCTTCTACTTAAGTACGGCGTGAGCCCGGACCGCTTATCGCTGGTTTCTTTCGGCGATCAAAAACCTGTGGCCCCCAATAATACCGAAGAAAACCGGGCCCGCAATCGCCGGGTAGAATTTCATGTCGGCGATGTTTCTGTCTACACTAAGTAATGCCGACCGTTTCTGACGAAACCACGCCGAAAGATATTGAACCAGAAAAAATTATACTGGAAGAGCTTACTCCGCCCAGACGGATCATTAGCGGCCTTTCTTCCCGGATGTCGATTTCCCTCGCCATTATTTTCAACCTGTTTCTAGCTCTAGGGCTCTGGTACGAACTGAACCCGGAATCTTTAGCCCGAACGCTCGACCATTTGAAAGGCGAACCCCTAATCATTCAATCTCTTATTTTAACAGTAGATCACAAGCGCCTAGAGGTTCTACCCCACACCACCATAACTCTTCATCCGGCTCAAAAAATAACCATTAACGCCCTGGTCAGCAATCGTTGGCTCAACTATAACCTCAACTTATTTTCCCCTGACTTTGATATCGCTACCGTTACCAACGGGGCTGAGGCTAATGCCCTGACTCTGCTAGGACCTAAAACCTTCGCCCGGGCCCGACCCGGGGAATTACGCATTGTAGCGCAGGACGCCGGTCAGCCGGTGGCTGAATTTAAGATCCTGACTCAGTACGAAGCCCAGGATTATGTTGCTCTGGGTGACGCTACAACCAACCCGGTTGACCGAGTCAAAAACTATCGAAAGGCCCTAGCCCTAAACCCGAGTTGGCCCAAAATCCGGACTAAACTGGCCACTGCCTTATTAAATGCCGGCCTAAAAGACGAAGCCGTCGTCTTGTATGAAGATGAATTAGCCCAGGCCGAAGCTTCAGCGAAAGATATTTTGAATCGCCTACTTAATTTTTACACCGACCCGGCTCAAGCCAAACAGCGACTTTCAATATTAAATCGCCTCCTAATTCTAACTAAAGCCGAGAATCGCTCTACCAACAATTTAGTTCATCAACTGGCCGAAACCTATATCCAGAGCGGCCGCGTTGCTGAGGCCGTCGAATTTCTAAGAACACTACTACCCGAAGCAGGGAGCGAAACCGCCGCCTACCTTAGCGAACTTTTGCTTCTTTATCGCCAGGACGGGGACACCCAGCATGAAATAGAAATCCTAAAGCAGCTCTTGACCGTTTCGTCGCCGGAAAAAGCCCGAGAAATATGGACCGACCTCCTGGCTCTTTACGAAACTACCGCCGATGAACAGGGGCGCCGAGAGGCTCTACGTTCCCTGGTCAGGCTCTGGCCCGACGGACTGAATAAAGCTAATGCTTATAAAAATATTGGCCTACTATCAGTGCAAACCGGCGACTATACTGAAGCTAAAGAAGCTTTTCAAACAGCCCTGAAACTAGACCCAGCCGACCACCTGACCCGTCTCAACCTAGCCCGATTGGCTAATTTAACCGGTGACCGCCAAAATTATCTGGCCAATCTCGAACAATTAACCCAGTTGGCTCCGGACGATCTACATTATAAATTGGAACTAGCCGCCGCTCTAAAGACTGACAATCTCAACACCAGAGCTCGAGATCAGTATTTAGAAATATTAAAGCGTCACCCTGAAAACCATGAGACCCGGCTAGCCCTCATCGAAATTCTGGGCCGAATGAAGGGAGAAACGAAGACCTTACTAGCCCAATATGCCGAACTCACGGCCCTTCGCCCTAAAGATACTCTGGCGCTCTATAACTATGGTGTGTTGCTGTTTAATGAAAAACAGTGGAGCCAGGCGGCCGAGATTTTCCAGAAACTTCTGACTCTAAAACCAGGGGAAAATGCGGCTAATGACTATTTATTGGTAATTTACCAAAATCAGGGTCGGGAAAAAGAAATGCTGACTAAAGCTTTGGAGCTGTACCGTCAGGAACCTAAACCCATCTATCTCACTCTTTTACTCAATACTTACGAAAATAAACAAGACTGGGAAAAATTTACTAGCACGGCCAAGGAAAGCGTCCGTCTGCGACCGGACGATCCCGAATCTTGGCAATTTCTGGCTAAAGGTCAAAGCCGGCTGAAGAAAAATAAGGAAGCTGCCCAAAGCCTATGGCGGGCCGCCGAAACCGCCGGTCGCCGAGTAGATCTATGGCTGGCGACCGGCGTCGCTTTTTCCGATCTAGGCCAAACCGACCCAAGCCACCAGGCCTATGAAAAAGTTCTAAAGCTAGACCCTGAAAATAAACTGGCCCTTCAAGCTCTTTCTCGCCTCAAGAATCCAGCCGATCCCTCTCAAGAGACGGAAGGCGGTAATGCAAATTCTAATTGATCTGATTCAACGTAACAACTGGGTCATGTATCCCCTCCTTTTAGGCAGAGTCCTAATCGTAGGACTCATTTTGGAGCGCCTTTTAACCCTACTACGACAGTGTCAGGTTCTACCAGTCGTTTTTTTAACTTCCATCAACAACCTTCTAGAGCAGCGGCAATATGAACAGGTGCCCTCCTTAAGCGGAAACAATAACTATGCCGCCGCCCGCCAGGAGAAAGACAAACTCGGACCGTGACCGATCACCCAAACTATCCGGCCGACGAAACGATCCAGGCCGAGACCCTAGACCAGACCGACGGCCAAAACCGCCTCTGGGACTTCTCCATCCGATTGCTACTCCGCTTAGGCTTATTAATCCTAGCCCTAGCCATCGTCTGCGGCCTAACCTATCTAACTATTTCAGCTAACGGCTTCATTAAGCGATCTGAATTAGAAAAAGAAAAAGAAAAGCTGGCCGCTGAAAACGAAACTCTGAGCGATGAAAACCAATTATTACGCCTAAAAATAGAGCACCTACGCCATGACCCCAACTATATCGAAGATGAAGCCCGCAAAAAATTAGGACTCATCCGGCCCGGCGAAACCGTTTACCGCCTCTCCGAAGAACCAGACCTAACCAACAACTATTCCGAATCACGTTAAGTTTTTTAATTTTAACCGTTTTTAATAATAAATCTACAACATAGAAAAATTCAACCACCGCTAGTCACGAAACAAACAAGAGAAGGCATGATGAAAAGCCTAAATTATTATGATTATTCTATAGGTACCCTTGGGATCACTGAAGACAACGGAGCTATAACTCATGTTTATTTCGGGCGGGAAACTAAACTTTCTGGTTATAAAATAGCGGAAACGCCACTCATCCAAGAAGCTGCGGCCCAACTTCGAAAGTACTTTGACGGTGAGCGGATAGAATTTAATCTACCGCTGGCCCCGTTAGGAACACCTTTTCAGCGCACCGTCTGGAAAGTCTTACAAACCATACCTACGGGAGAGATTCGCAGCTATCAAGATATAGCCGTCCTCATTGAGCGGCCACAAGCCGCTCAAGCCGTAGGTATGGCTAACCACCGGAATCCGATCGCTATTATTATTCCTTGCCACCGGGTAATCGGTAAAAACGGTAACTTAACCGGGTATGCGGGCGGCCTTAACATCAAGCGGTACCTGTTAGATTTAGAAAAAAACCAGGTCTAAAATGTATTATTTTACGTAAAGCGTTTTAATGTATCCCTAAGTTCTGAAAGCTTGCCGATTTTTTACATGATAGCGACGATCACGGCTTCGATATGGGTTGTTTTTAGGTCTTTTATCAGCATCTGACCCGAGGCTAGGGCCAGCTAGGTATTGAACTGCTATTTTTCAATTTTCATTACCTCCACAGGTATAAAAATTTATTTAGCCCCCTAACGGTCATTAGTTTCGACCGGATCCAAAGGTTCAATTAATCAGCCAATTAACCCCGTCCGTAATCATTTAAATACAAACTATAACCATTACCGAACTGACAATTAAACTGGCTGAAAACCGAAATAATTTCAGCAATTCATCAAAATCTTCATCACCTGATATTATTAATCTCAATCAAAAAAAGAAACACGAAAAAAAGTATAAAGTTTGAGCGCAACTAGGTTATGAGCCCCATTAAGGCAAAGCTCAAACCTCGTACTCGTCTTTGCAGTCTAACGAGATCAAACACAAAAAAATGGTCACCATTTTTGGACCTGTGTTTTTCGGACCGCTTTCTTCACAGTGTTAAGAATATCAGCCCATCGATCATCAAATATTCTCTAATCAGTTTTAGGGGAAGATTTTACCAGGTTACTCAGCTTGTAATTACTATTTAACCTTATCATAAAGTATTTGAAAAACTGCT
>LQAA01000083.1 GCA_001577715.1 Candidatus Adiutrix intracellularis
CTGCCCTACCCAGGCTTAATTCTATCTAGCTCATCTCATTAGGGATACACGATTTTTAGCAAAAAACTAAAACTTAGAAGCCTAAAATTATGGGTTAAAGCTTCTAAAGCGATTATAATGTCTGTTCCGGATTTATTATCGACTCAGAACGGAAACTGATGTAACCATACATAATAAATTATAAATATAGTGATTTATATCTACGCTTCATCACTAACCCGAAAATTGAGCCTACCCATAACTTAGTCGAGTAGACCATCCGTGTTATGATTCTAAATAGGACCGCCACTCAGGAACCCCATTCCTAAGTCAAACGTAACTGATCAAAACGCATCTAAGTAACTAATATTATTTAAACTATAATTAAGTATTCCCTCTTCCAATTTCTGTGCTAACCTATTAACCCTTTTTATACAAAGCGGGTAATTTCTTCACTACTCAAACGGATATCAATAAATAGATAAAATCAAGAAGCTTTTTCATGGAAGAACAAGTTGAAGGCTTCAGAAGGAAGGATACTATTTCACGACATGTAAAAAGATAGCTTTTAATGCGACAAAATATTTCCGCTTCATTCTAAATTCTGAAATACCCTACCATCTTCTGCTATACTTTTATCATTCAGAGGTCGTTTTCGGCTAGATTATTAGTAAAGGGCCCGCCTTTGCTAGTCATAAATCGGAGGATGTTGTCTTCATAACCTCGTAACTACACTAAAAAATTACGTAATTTTGACTGAGTCATTCAGCCTATTTTATTTAATAATTATACTATTTCTAGGTATTCTAGTTTAGTACTTTGCAAAATTCTCTAGTAGTAATCCTTCTCTTTACCAGCTTCTAAATAAATTAAATGACCACTAACTTTTTAATTTTTTTATTTAGATATTTCAACACTAAAGTTATTTTTTCTACCCACCTTTATTCATCGTTTTATTTAGCGACAGTAAATTCCTTTAAGTAGCGTGCGCTATAAAGAGCATGGAATTTTTGATCTAGGTATAGTAAGAGTTTTAATGATCATAACAGAGGCAATTCTAACTATTGAGTAGTATACCTATTTTGATTATTGCTTCAAGGCCACATTTTTAGTGTAGTTAATACCTAGTGTACAAAAGCGCTACGGTCAGATGTGTTCAGGCTCTTTTAGTGGCTACGTTGATTAAGATATCGTCCACATTAGCCTTTCCATCTTTACGCTAGATTAATTTTGATAATTTAGGGTGGTCTACTTCTAATACTCCGATATAATCTGGCCAATCTACCAAATTAAGAGATTTACTTTGATAACCCGGTTGAACGTTTTAATGGTATCGATTTTAAATTTTGGATTTTTTTTAGCGATTGGAGTCTTGGGAGGGCTGGTGTACTACTGTTCTTTAAATTTTTTGGTAAGTATTTTATAAGAAATATACATATGGTGATAAACAGTTCATAGACGCATTAAGGACAGATGGTAAACTACGATCAGCGGCCACAAGGCGACAAACATTTTCGATAAGCTCTTGCAATTTACATCTTCAAAAATAATAAAAGCCACCTCTATTCATGTTTTAAAGATAGTATACCACTAGTTTTTTCAAACGGAAAAAGCGATCCTGAAATAACCGAAGACGTATTTTAACAGAGACTCCTACTTTTCATTAGATGGCTAATCTTGGCTAAGATATAAAGACATAGTGACGGTGTTTTTAATAGTCGCCACTTTATTAAGCCATTTTTCGCAAAATTATGTCAATCACTTTTTTGATTAATTTTATACTATTTTTAATCTATAATTAAGTATTTACCTACTATATAACACACATTAATCAGAAGGATTTTCATGATTATATTTTTTTGCTAATCAAATAAATCTAAAATCATACCAAAAGAGCATTTTTATTGTAACCTAATTATAATTATTTATTAAAATCACCCGCTCAACGGATAGTCTACTTGTCTCTGTAGGGGGTTAGTACGGTGACATCTAAAGTTGCTTTGAATAATCTGTTAAGTTCACCATATTCACAGGCTTGTCCCTAAAGGGACTATCTCTTTTTACCCTTATTTACCGACTCACCCGTAAACAAGTCAACGTATTTCTTCAACGTCAGCTAGTTAGCCGTCAGATCTTACTGTAATTGACTTATAATATGTTTCGCTATCCTTTTCGCATCCTTACCTAGTATATAAACATAATACCCACGACATCAGAAATATCTATTATCGTACTTATACTCCAGATTATCATGTTTATCAAATGTCGTCAGTGAGCTTTACCCTTCAAATAACTCACTACCTTCAATACACTATACTTCGACGGTATCCTCATAAACATCTTAATATAATTAAGATAGCACTCAACCTCTATTATTCCCAAATCTTTCATCTCACACAGTTCAAGCAATATTTTACCCCCATCGACTTTAAGCTTCCAATAGATCATTTACCTACAGTATTTCAGAACAAGTACATGTAATATTTATATTTCCATCTTGTATGCACTAAATTGCTCCCGTCCATTCGAACAGCCTCTTTATGTCTTATTGACACGGTTAGCAAACTTCCATTATTTTAACCCAAAGTTTCACAAGAGATCACCATGACAAAAACCAGATTTTGCTTCCTGGCTGGAAAAATATTATGAAATTTATTAGAATAAAAGATTTAAGAGTGCCATTCCGACTAGGAACGTCCAGCCAAAAATATTCATTTAATATGCAAGTTATTAATAATAAAATAATTTAAAAATTTCAGCGATAATCAAGCTATTTAAGAGTGAATACACATTCACTACTTTCAATATTTTTATGGAGAGACAATCTTTCAATAAACCGTACCTTACGCATCATTTGATTTAACCCGTTACCATCAACGCATTGGAATCGAAAGAACGGAGAAAATTTTTGAAGCTTCGATTTTATTGCATAAAGAGAAAGCATTTGAAGTGAACCAGATGGGGACAACGTTACGGCCGGGGACGAAACCAGAAGCCACTAGGAACCAAGGCTGGCTAAAGGTGAGACGCCAGTCGGTTTATCTCTAATCCAAAGAACAACCAATTCTACCACTAAGTCACCCGATTCACCATTACGCAACCACTTCCATCGGCGGCAGACTTCTTCCACAAAAGCTAATTCTACACCCACTGTCCTCACACCGCTAGAGGTAAAGTAAACTTAGCCCTGTCCCCCGTGTCATGTACCAGTATCTCAATGTTCCAAATAAGGTGAGCAACCTACAGACGGCTAGCCAGATCCTGGGCGGCGGCGGCCGTCGGCAGACAGGCCTCTACCCGTAAGTAATCGGCCACCGATTTTAACGTTTAATAAACTAAGGTAACCCAGTTATACGGATCGGGCCTGGAGCCGTACTGGATACCAATGATCTCGTCATAAAGGCGCTGAGTCAGCTGGCCGATGCCGCCGCCGTTCACGATTAGATCGCGGCCGGCGAAATGAAATCGGCCTACCGGAGATATAACGCAGGCAGTACCAGCACCGAAAGCTTCTTGCAAACGACCATTCTGGCCGGCAGCTAGGAGTTCGTCAATAGACAGAACCCGCTCGGAAACCCGTAACCCCCATTCCCGGGTTAAAGTCAGAACCGTATCGCGGGTGATGCCCGGCAAAATAGTACCAGACAGAGGAGAAGTCACGACTTCATCGTCAAAGACGAAGAAAATATTCATACTTCCGACTTCCTCTATGTACTGATGTTTACTGGCATCGAGCCAAAGAATCTGATTAAACCCCTTGCGGTGGGCCTCTTCAGCAGCGTAGATACTAGCAGCATAGTTAGCCGCAGTTTTGACTTCACCTAACCCCCCGGCGGCAGCCCGACTGTAGTGGGATTCCACGTAAATACTAATGGGAGCGAAGCCTTCCGCGTAATAGGCTCCCACCGGGCCGGTAATGATGAGATAAACATATTCATCAGCCGGGCGCACCCCCAAATGAGGCTCGGTAGCTATAATGAAAGGACGAATATAAAGCGAGGCGCCCCGGGTTCGGGGTACCCATTCTTGATCAATAAGGATTAGCTCCTTTAAAGCCACCAGACTAAGTTCCTCTGGAACGGGAGGAATGCACAGGCGCTGGGCCGATCTAGTAAAGCGGGCAAAATTGTCCTGGGGTCGGAAGAGGGCTAAAGCTCCATCATCACGGCGGAAACACTTGAGACCTTCAAAAATTTCCTGGCCATAATGCAGACACATAGCCGAAGGCGACAAAATTAAAGGAGCGAATGGTTCGATACGGGGATTGCGCCAAGCTTCGGCATAATAATCTAGGCGAAAAAGATGATCGGAATTAATGTCACCAAAACCGAGCACCTGCTCGTCGACGGGCCGGAACTGGCGATGCTCCGAAGATAAAATGCGTTTGCTGATGGGTTCCATTTTACAACACCTTATGGGGAAATTTAGCTTGGAGCGCCCTAACCACCGGCGGCGGAACCAAGGTCGTAATGTCGGCGCCATGAGCGGCGACCTCCTTAACAAGGGTAGAACTTAAATAAAGCCAACGGTGGTCGGTCATTAAAAAAACTGATTCCAAACCCGGCGCTAGGTGGTGGTTGGCCAGAGCTAATTTAAATTCATATTCAAAATCGGAAGAGCCCCGAAGGCCCCGCAAAAGCGCCATCGCCTGCCGTCGGTGAGCATATTCCACCGATAGGCCTTCGAAAGAATCAACTTCCACCTGTTCTAATTCATAACCTGCCAGGGATTCGCGGAGCAACCCCAGCCTTTCTTCCAAAGAAAAAAGGGTGACTTTGGTAGAATTATGTGCTACAGCCACAACGAGGCGATCAAACAGAGTCAGCCCCCTAGCCACTAGGCTTAAATGTCCCAGGGTTGGAGGGTCGAAAGAGCCCGGATAGACCGCTAACCCAATCACGGGACCACAATCTCGCCACCGCTTTCAGCCATCACCAAACCGCCCTCAGCCGTCCCACTATCGGGATGGTTATAACCAAAAATGCGGCTCGATTCGATC
Organism: Candidatus Adiutrix intracellularis; assembly: GCA_001577715.1. Lineage (GTDB taxonomy): Bacteria > Desulfobacterota > Desulfarculia > Adiutricales > Adiutricaceae > Adiutrix > Adiutrix intracellularis. The sequence goes on from LQAA01000083.1 coordinate 4,979, forward strand.
GTATCGACCTCAACAATAGTAGACTGAGAACGTATCAAGTTAAGAGTTTTATTAATCTTTAAGCCCTCGCGTAGGGTCGTCATTAAGCCCTGAGTCTGATAATGCTCGCGCACCACCTCCACCGACTGACCGTAAACGTTACTGAGACGGACAAGTTCTTCTTCAATTTCCCCAGGTGCGGTATCAACCTGATTATCACGACCTATTTGATCCAGAATCAGAGCGGCCACAACGCTTTTTTTCGCCAGGGGGCGGGTTCTTTCCCGCAACTGAGAGACATCGACCCCCATTTTATTGAAATCCAACCCGTCTCTGGCTAAGTTAGCACGAATAACCTCCAGACGTTTATTAATTTCTAGTTCCACCATAGCCGTGGGCACCTCAATCTCTACCAAATTGGCCAACAGGTGGGTCAACTGCTGGTTGAAAAGATTTATGTCCTGTTCTTCCTTTTCTTGTTCCAGCTTCTGAAAAATCCAGACCCGAAGGGTGGGGAGATTTTCGATACCCTCCAATCCAAGGTCTTTAGTGAATTCATCATCCAATTCCGGCAATTCCCGAGTTTTGATTTCCGTAACCGTTATGGTCAAAGTCAGGAGCGAATCGATATCACTTTTGAGCTCGGCAATCTTCGGCTTAGCATTATCTTTTGAAATATTGAGGGTAATATCTTTAGTTTCCCCAACCTTCATCCCCACCAGCCCAGCGAGCAGTTCAGGTGCCAGATTGCTATTTTCGGTCAGTTCCACATTGTAGGGTCCCCCCGTATATCTAGGGACAGTTTTACCTGCAGCGTTAACCGCCTTATAATTAACCGTGGCTAAATCGCCTAAAGCCAAGGGCCGGTCGTCTTCTATCTTTTTAATAGTAGCCAGGCTTAGGCGCAGTTCCTCAATTTTTTTATCTACCTGAGCCTCAGTGAT